>NZ_JADYUD010000003.1 GCF_021531595.1 Fusobacterium perfoetens | reverse complement strand
AAAATGACACTGTCTGAACGAAGTGAGTTTGTCATTTTTAGTGAAACGAACAATATAAATAAAAAATATTTTCACAAGATAAAATTTTATTTTTATAGATTTACAACAGCCCGTTTTTAATTTATTTCTTAATTTTCATAAAGAACTACTTGATTATTATTTTTTATTGTAGCTTGAATATCAATAACTCTCTGATTTGAACTTCCTCTCCATTTTAAATTTACATCTTTAAGTTCTTCTGTAAATTTACCATCTATAAGCACATCACATTGTTTAAGAAGCTCATATTTTTTTGGATCAGCAGCTATTTGTTCCCATGTAAATCCTGACCATATCCAGATATCTTTTTTAGGAAAACGCTTTTTAAATTCTTGGCAGAATTCTTTTAAAGGCTCTACATTTTTGTAATATGTAGGATCTCCTCCAAGAAGTGATAACCCTCTCATTGCAGAATCAAATCTTTCAAAATATTCAAGAATATTTTCCTGAATATCCTCTGTAAAAGGAACTCCATATTCACTGTCCCATGTTTCTTTATTAAAACAACCTTTACATCTATGAGAGCACCCACTTACAAAAAGAGTAACCCTTATACCTTTTCCATTTATCATATCAGTAAATTTAATATCTGAATAGTTCATTTTGTAACATCTCCTACATATGTTTTACTCTTGCTATAACCTCTTTTTGTTTTCCACTGTTAAATGGTCTTGCATCTGGCTGACTTAAATATCCACACACTCTTCTTATAACATTCATCTGTGTACTGTCATGGTTTCCACAGTTAGGACAAGTAAATCCTTCTTCTGTTGCAAGAAATTCTCCTGAAAATCCACATTTATGGCATTTATCTACAGGCTGATTTATTCCCATATAGTGAATTCCTACAGATTTTGCATATTTTAATATTTCATAAACAGCCTCAAGATTATTTTTTAAAGAGTCTGTCTCTATATAACTTATATGTCCTCCCCAAGAATATTTATGTCCAGGAGCTTCCATTCTAAGTTTTTCAAATGGATTTATTTTTATATGAGAAGAAACATGGAATGAGTTATCATAATATCCTTTGTCTGTAATCATAGGAATTATTCCAAATTCTTCTTTATCTATTTTACAGAATCTGTTGCAAAGTGATTCACTTGGAGTTCCGTAAAGAGCAAATCCAAGATTAGTTTCTTTTTTAAACTCAGCCACTTTATCAGCCATATGTTTTAAGATTTTAAATGTTTTTTCATAAACTTCTTCGTCTTGTGAGAAATCTTTTCCATATACTAATTGAGAAACTTCACTAAGACCTATATATCCTATTGATACTGTTGAGTATCCTCCATAAATAAGGTCTTTTATTGTATCTTTAGGATCTTTTTCTGCAAGAGCTCCCTCTTCCCAAATGATAGGTGCAATTTCTGCCTGAGTATTTTCAAGATATTTAGCTCTGAAAACTGAATTTTCTTTACAAAGTTCAAGGATTCTGTCAAGTTCTTTATAGAAACCTGCTTCGTCTCCTTTATTTTTTATTGCAATTCTTGGAAGGTTGATTGATGTTGCACCAAAGTTAAATCTTCCTGAATAAATTTCTTTTCCATCTTTGTCATACCATGGTGAAAGGAAGGCTCTGCAACCCATAGGATATACAACTGTTCCTTTTTCAACTTGCTCTTTAGTAACAAAAAGAATATCTGGATAAATAGATTTAGTCATACAGCTGAAAGCCATCTGTGATATATCCCAGTTAGGATCTTCTGGATTGAAGTTAAGCCCTTCACAAGTTGCATAAACTATTTTAGGGAATATTGCTGTTTCTTTTTTAGCTCCAAATCCGTCCATTCTTGTTTTTAATACATATTTCTGAACTAATCTTCCTTCCCATGAAGTTTCAGTTCCTATTCCTATAGTTGTAAAAGGAGTTTGACCATTTACAGTTGAAAGAGAGTTAATCTCATATTCAAGTCCTTGCATAGCTTGTTTAACTGATTCTTCTGTCATATCTGCTGCATAATCAAATGCAAGAGGAAATCTTTCTTTTAAAGATGAATTTGAATATTCTATATTTCCTTCTTCCATTACTTTTTCAACAGCTTCATCATTCATTCTTTCTACATATTTAAGTCCCTTTTTAAAATGCTTTTTAAAGCTCTTTATAATATAAGGAACTAAAACTTTATCTAAGTAAGGGATAGAACATCCTCCATAAGTATTAGAAGAAACTGAAGCGATGATTTGAACTATATGCCCTACTGCTACATCAACAGAATTAGGTTCAAGCATTTTAGCATTTCCTATCTTACATCCTCCCTTAAGCATTCTTGCCACATCAACAAGTTCACAGTTTGTTTCTCTGAAAAGAAGGTAGTCAAGGTCGTGAATATGTATTTCACCTAACTCATGAGCAGCCTTTAAATGTTTTGGAAGAATTTTGTTAAGATAATAATCTTTTGAAGAAATTCCTGCAAGAAGGTCTCTTTGAACAGATATTGTTTTAGAATCCTTATTTGCATTTTCATTCATCTGATCTTTATCTGTTGCATCTATTAATTCATTAATTTGTTTATATATATTTTTTTCTTTAGCTCTTTTATCTGCCATTACAGCTCTGTATCCTTGATACAACATAGCTATATCTTTTCTTGAAGTCGCCATAAGTTTTTTTACTACAAGGTCTTGAATATCTTCAACACCAAGTTCTTTAGTATCAAGATTTTCAATTTGTAAAGCTATTCTTTTAATTGTCTCTTCCTCCATAGGTCTTTCACTTTGACCTGCAGCAAGAGTAATAGCTCTTTCTATTCTCTCTCTTTTAAAGGGAACAATATCCCCGTCTCTTTTTATAACTCTCTCAATCATAGTCCTCTCCTTAAATAAGCAATCCATGTTTTAAGATAAAATAAGAACACAATATCTTGTGTTCATGTTAAAAAACAACTACTACATATTAGTATTTTTTCCAGAAAATTGCAAGCAGATTTTATCTCATTTAAGAGTTAAGAAAAAGTGGTTGACACACTATATATTGGAAATGAATAATCTGTTTTAGAAAAAATTTTTTTAACAGAAAAAAATAAAATTTTAAAGGGAATAAAGAAGATTTTCCGAAAAATACATATAAGAAAATCTCATACAAAAATACAAGTATAAATTTTATTTTTTTATGTTTTGATTAATTTTTACTCTTTTTTTGATTAATTTTTAATATTTATTTGCAATTTTTTTTAAGATGGTGTAAGATTACTTTAGAAATTTACTTTTTCGTTTGAAAAATTTATGGAGGGAAGTTTTTATGAATAGATTAACTGTACATATTTTTTCAGACTCATTTGGAGAATCAGGGGAACAAGTATTAAGATGTGCTCTTAGTCAATTTGATATAGAAAAGTATAATATTGTAAGGCATATAAAGGTTTCTACTGTTAGTGCTCTTGAAAGAGAACTGAAAAAAATTAAAGATTATTCAAATTCATTCATTCTTTTTACTCTTGTAAATGTTGATGTTGTAAAAAGAATAAAAGAATTTTGTGCAGAAAACAAAATTAATTATTCTGACCTTTTAAGCCCTCTTTTATCAGCACTGCAGGCACAGACTGGAGAAGAGCCTAAAAGAAAATCAGGAGCATATAGAGTAATGGATGAAAAGTATTTCGGAAGAATTGAAGCCATTGAGTTCGCTGTTAAATATGACGACGGTAAAGATCAGCATATGCTTCACGAAGCAGACCTTGTTCTTGTAGGAATTTCAAGAACTTCAAAAACACCTCTTAGCATCTATATAGCAAATAAAATGTACTTAAAGGTTCTTAATATACCACTTGTACCAGAAGTTGAGCCTCCTAAAGAATTATTTGAAATTCCTAAGAAAAAAATAATAGGACTTACTAATTCTATTGAAATGCTTAACAAAATAAGAACAGAAAGAGTAAGATGCATAGGTCTTAGAAATGGTTCAACCTATTCTTCCCTTTCAAGAATAATAGAAGAACTTGACTATGCAGAAAAAATTATGAAAAAACTTGGCTGTCCTGTAATAGATGTTTCACAGAAAGCTATTGAAGAAACAGCTCAGGTTATAGTAGAGATAATGAAAGAACAAGAACTTTTATAAAAAACATAGTGTAAAATTTTAGAAATTATATACATTCCAGTGAATAACACGAAGGAGGCATTTGTTATGAAAAAATTTATTTACTTATTTGACGAAGGTAATAAGGACATGAAAGATCTTCTTGGAGGAAAAGGAGCTAACCTAGCTGAAATGACACATATAGGTCTTCCTGTTCCAACAGGATTTACTATCACAACTGAAGCGTGCAGCGAGTTCTATAATCAAGATAAAAAAATATGGGACGAACTAAGAGATGAAATCTGCGAAAGTATTAAAAAACTGGAAGAAAAAACTGGAAAGACTTTCGGACATGGAGAAAATCCTCTTCTTGTATCTGTAAGATCAGGAGCTGCTGTATCAATGCCTGGAATGATGGATACTATTCTTAACCTTGGACTTAATGATATAACTGTTGAATCTCTTGCAGCTATCACTAATAACCCAAGACTTGCATGGGACTCATACAGAAGATTTATTCAAATGTTTGGTGATGTTGTTAAAGAAGTGCCAAAATATAAATTTGACATTATTATGGATAAAGTAAAAGAATCAAAAGGAATAACAAGCGATCTTGATTTAGATGTAGAAGATTTAAAACTTATAACTAAACAATTTAAAGATTTATATGCTGAAGAAACAGGAGAAGATTTCTATTCAGATCCTATGGAACAGCTTATAAGTGCTGTTAAAGCAGTATTTAATTCTTGGAACAATCCAAGAGCTATAATATACAGAGAACTTAATGAAATCACAGGACTTCCTGGAACTGCTGTAAATGTTCAGTCTATGGTTTTCGGTAATATGGGAACAAATTCTGGAACAGGAGTTGCATTTACAAGAAATCCTTCTACTGGGGAAAATAAAATTTTCGGTGAATACTTAATGAATGCACAAGGGGAAGATGTTGTTGCAGGAATAAGAACTCCTGAAAGTATAGATAAGCTTGCTGAAGAAATGCCAGATATGTTTAATCAGTTTGTAAATATCTGCCATACTCTTGAAAAACACTACAAAGATATGCAGGATATGGAATTTACTATTGAAAGAGGAAAATTCTATATGCTTCAGACAAGAAATGGAAAAAGAACTTCAAAAGCTGCTATAAACATTGCTGTTGATATGGTTGAAGAAGGACTTATCACAAAAGAAGAAGCTATTCTTAGAATAGATCCTAAGAGTATAGATCAGCTTCTTCACAAAACATTCTCAAAAGAAGGTATAAAAGAGGCTAAAGAAATTGGAGAAGGACTTGCAGCATCTCCAGGTGCAGCATCAGGAAAAGTATTCTTTGACTGTAAATCTATAAAAGAAAATGGTGGAGGAATACTTGTAAGAGTTGAAACTTCCCCTGAAGATATTGAAGGAATGAACATTGCTGATGGTATCTTAACTGTTCGTGGAGGAATGACTTCCCATGCTGCTGTTGTTGCAAGAGGAATGGGAAAATGCTGTGTATGTGGATGCAGTGAACTTACAATAAATGAAGAAAAGAAAGAACTTGAATCAAGAGGAGTTGTTATAAAACAAGGAGAATTTATATCTCTTGATGGTTCTAGTGGTAAAGTTTATATGGGAGAAGTTCCTAAAACAGAAATTGAACTTACTGGTGCATTTGAAAAATTTATCAGCTGGGTTGATGAAATAAGAGATCTTGGAGTAAGAATGAATGCAGACACTCCTAGAGACTGTGCTGCAGGATTAAAATTTGGAGCAGAAGGAATAGGACTTTGCAGAACTGAACATATGTTCTTCGGTGAAGAAAGAATATGGGCTGTAAGAGAAATGATAGTTTCTAATTCAAGACTTGAAAGAGACAGAGCTCTTGCAAAAATATATCCATTCCAGAAAAAAGACTTCCATGATATATTTGAACTTATGAAAGGAAAACCTGTAACTGTAAGACTTCTTGATCCTCCTTTACACGAATTCCTTCCTAAAGGAGAAGCTGATCAGAAAAAACTTGCAGAACTTATGAGAAAGCCTTTCAATGTAATTCAAGAAAGAATAGCTTATCTTCATGAAGTTAACCCTATGCTTGGACACAGAGGATGCAGACTTGCTATAACTTATCCTGAAATTTATGAAATGCAGGCAAGAGCAATTATAGAAGCTGCCATTGAAGTAAAAGAACAAGGAATAGATGTTAAACCAGAAATCATGATTCCTCTTGTTGTTGAAAAGAATGAACTTAAATATGTAAAAGAAAAAATAACAGCTGCTATTGAAGAAATATTTGCTAAAAAGAAAACAAGACTTGAATATAAAGTTGGTACAATGATTGAAGTTCCTCGTGCTTGTTTAACTGCTGATGAAATAGCTGAAGAAGCTGAATTCTTCAGTTTCGGAACTAATGACCTTACTCAGATTACTTTTGGATTCTCAAGAGATGACGCAGGTAAATTTATAAAAGAATATGTTGATAAAAATGTATTTGAAAAAGATCCATTTATAAGCATTGATAAAAATGGTGTAGGTCAGCTTATGAAAATGGCTATTGAAAAAGGAAGAAAAACAAGACCTGATATTAAACTTGGAATCTGTGGTGAACATGGAGGAGAACCTCGTAGCGTTGAATTCTGTAACTCTTTAGGACTTAACTATGTATCATGTTCTCCATACAGAATACTTATAGCTAAAATAGCTGCTGCACAAGGTAAAATTAAACAAGGAAAATAGATATTTGCCTAAATAATCCCTTTTAAGAGGAGAGACTTCTGTCTCTCTTCTTTTTTTGTATTTTTCTTAAATGAATGGTATAATAACAATAGTATTATTATTAAATACTTATAATTTTAACCAAAAACAGAAGAGAGGAACATAATGAAAAATCTTTATGAAACAGATTATAAAGTAATAGTTTCCGACATTAACTATGGCGGTCACATGGGAAATGAACGAGCACTTATCATTTTCCAACAAACAAGAATGGAATGGCTTAATTCCATTGGTTATGATGAAGCAAATATTGAAGGAAAAGGGCTTATACAACTGGAATCACATGTTTATTATTTAAAAGAAGTTTTTTTGGGAGAGACACTTCTTTGCAGAATAGTAAATGTACAACCTGAAAGAATAACTTTCAATATAGAATATGAAATTTTAAACAAAAATAACGATATAGTTATAAAAGGTATGACGAAAATGGCTGTATTTGATTATGAAAAGAAAAAAATAGCAAGAATTCCAAAGGAATTTTTGGAAAAACTTGAAAAATAAGCAAACAGGAAAATATATGAAAACAACTATCAGGTATACAGCATCGTCTAAAAAAAATATATTAAAACTTGTTTTTGATGGGAAGGTTAAGGCAATGAAAAAAATTTTTAAGGTTCTTATATTTCTTATAATTAGTATAACATCTCTTTCGGAAATTAAAATAGGCGTTGATGACAGTAATCCTGCTGTAAAACAAAATATCATACTTACTATTGAATTTTTAAATGAAACAAAATCTGAATACGAAATAGAAGGTATAGATAATTTTAAAATAATGTCTATGGGAAGCCGTTCAAACTATAACACCACAGATGGAAAAAAAGTAAAATATTCAAAATCTGATATTTATACTCTTTCTCCTCAGTTAGAAGGAATTGTCTCACTTATTGTAAAATCTAAAAGTGGAACTGTTTCAAATCGTATAACTTTAAACATTTCAAAAGAAAGAAAAGAAAGTGGAGAAGAAAAATTTATTCTTGAAACAACAAACTACAAAAGAGATTACTATTATGGAGAAAAAATTCCTTTTGTAGAAAAAGTTATAATAAAAAAATCTATAAGCAATTACAGTTATGTTTCTACACCTGTATTTAATGGATTTTCTATAAAAAATGTCACTCCAAGAGATGGAAGAGGTTTTGCTATCCCAAAAAGAGTAACTGTTAATGGGAAAGAGCAAATTGAGCTTGTTCTTTTCAGAAGTATACTTGAACCTGTTTCTGCTGGACAAAAACTTATTAAAACAGGAGGAATAAGCATCACTGAAACAACTGATGATGATAAAGAAAAAAATCCTGTATATCTAGGATTTAAAGAGATAGGAATAAATGTTCTTCCTCTTCCAGAAGAAAATAAACCTGAAAATTTTCAAGGAGTTGTAGGAAAACTTAAAGGAAATTATAAATGGTCTGAAGAAACTATAAAAGATAAAAAGGTTCTTGTTTTAAGACTGAAACTTTTTGGAACTGTAAATCTAGATAAATTAGAAAAAATTGTGTATTCAGATGACGATAATTTCAGAATAAAAGAAAATATAATAATGTTTGATGAACATGTTTTAGATCATGTTTATTCAGCAGAAAAAAAGTATGTTATAATCTTTATACCAAAACATTCAGGAGATCTTAAACCTCCTCAGATAAAAATACCATATTTTAACCCTGTTGAAAGAGAATATGATGAATTTATAATTTCATCAGACTCAGTAAACATTATGAGTGATGAAGAGTTTTATGAAACTGACTATGAAAAAGAGGATTTTACTTCTGTATATGAAGAAAATAAATATGAAAATAATTTCATTATTTCAGATGAAAAAGAAGGTAAATCTGAAGTTCAGACTTTTGAAAACACAGCTGTAAAAAATAAAAATGAAATAAAAAATACAAAATCTTCCTTTGCAGCAATTATTTTTGCTATCATTGCTGTTATTGAAGCTCTGTACATTTTTAAATTAAAAAGAAAAAAATAATTATTATAAAAGGAGAATTATGGTTCTTATAAGTGATAAAGTTCTAAATTTTGCTGAGAATAGAGGCTTTTGCGGAATCGTTCTAAAAAAAGAAATGAATAAATTTGGCTGAGCTGGATGTGTTGACATAATTCGGGGCGAATTTATAAAAAGTGAAGAAGAAATAAATAAAGATATTTTTTATAATGTTGAGGAATATAAAAATATAAAGGTTTTTATTCCTGAAAACATAGATAACTCTTTAGAGATAAGAATAAAATCTAATTTATCATTTTTTAATATGATGATTTTAAGTGTTGAGGTATTTGAAAAATAATAAAGCCAGTCTGATAAGTGTTTCAGACTGGTTTTTTATCAAAAAAGTAAAAAAGGCAGAAATTATATCTGCCTTTTATTATCAAGATTTAGTTTTTTATTAAATTATACAAAATTAAATATCAAAAAAGATTTTTAATGTCTCGTCGTCTGTTTTTTCTCCTGCTAAAGATCCGACAACAAAAACAATAATTGCAATAACAATAGCAGGTACTATTGTATGCATTCCATAAACATCAACTTTACATATTACAAAGTAAAGATAGCTTATTACTCCAAAAACCATAGAAGCAATAGCTCCTGTTGCATTTGCTCTTTTCCAGTATATTCCAAAAATAATAGGACAGAAGAAAGCTGCTTCCTGACCTGCAAGTGCAAAAAGATTTATCCATACAAGAAGATTAGGTGGATTAAGTGCCAATACGAACACAAGTATTCCAAATCCTAAAGATGTCATAAGAGATAATTTTTTTATTTTCTCTGTGCTTGCATTTTTATCTACATAATGAAGATATAAATCTTTTACAATAGTAGCAGAAGTAAGAATAAGGAAAGAATCCACTGTTGACATTATAGCAGCAAGAGGTCCTCCTATAAATATTCCTGCAAGAACTGGATGAAGATTTTTAAGAGCTAAAATAGGAATAATTTTATCTCCTACATCTATTCCTGGTTCTACAGCCACTCCCATAACTCCCACAAGGTGCATTCCCAGCATAAGTATTCCAACAACAGAAGTTCCTATTACCATTGCTCTATGCATAGCTTTTGTATCCTTAAATCCCATACATCTTACAGCTGTTGCAGGAAGTCCTAAAATTCCAATTCCTACAAGAACCCAGAAAGACATAATAAATGATTTTCCTATATTTCCACCTGATGAAGGAGTTAAAAGATCAGGATTAACTTCAGCTACTTTTCTCATAATGTTTTCCATTCCTCCACCTTTTTGAAGGATAACAAAGAAAAGCACCCCTGTTGCTGCAAGCATTACAAGTCCTTGAACAGCATCAGTTAAGGCAACAGCTCTGAAACCTCCAAAAGTAGTATAAGCAATTACAACTACTGCAAAAATTGTAAGCCCTATATAATAAGGATATCCTGTAACACTTTCAAAAAGTCTTCCTCCACCTACAAACTGAGCCACTATTGAACCTATAAAAAATATAAGCATAGTAACAGAACTTAAAATAACAACTATATCACTTTTATATCTCGCTCTTAAAAGATCTATAATTGTAACTCCTCCTATTTTTCTTGAAATTACAGCTAATTTTTTTCCAAGAATTCCAAGAGTAAGAAAAGCAGTAGGAACTTGAATACAAGCAAGAAGAACCCAACCAAGTCCAAGTTTATAAGCAACTCCAGGCCCTCCTATAAAAGAACTTGCCCCTACATAAGTGGCAATTATTGTCATTGCTAAGACAAGTCCTCCCATTTTTCTGCTTCCTATGTAGTATTCCTCTGTAAAGTTTACATTTTCACTGTGTTTAATCTGATTAACTTTGTAAGCTATTCCAAGCATAGCCATCAGATATATAATAATAGGTATTAATGTTAGCATTTTTTTGCAGCCCTCCTACTTCTCTAAATCCATATCTTTAAAAAATATCTTTACTACTAAAAACACCAATATGTTTATAACTACAAGACCAAGCACACATGAATAAAAAAACCATTCAGGCAGTCCTAAAATGTATTTAAACTCTGCTACATTTTCACTGTCTTTATAAACATAAGCAAAATAATACCACCATACAAAATAAAATAGATAAAGAACAACTGTTATCAGAGCTTCTTTATTTATTTGTTTTTCTTTTTTCATCTCTCCTCCAGAATTGTAAAAATATGCCGGTATATTAAGTACCGGCATATATAAAAAACTAAATCTGTGATAAACTTTTATATTTCTTCAAGAATTCTTTTAGCCATTTCTCTAGCAAGATTTCTTAGATCTTCTATATTTTCGTGAGTAGGAGCTCCTTTAGCTTCAACTGGTTTTGCTATAACTTCAAGTCCACTTAAAGAGTCTGTGAAATGTTGTATTCCTCTTACTCCTCCACCACTCCACATCATGTTTCCAAAGATACCTACATATCTATTTTTTAATCCATAGTTTTGAAGTTTATCTAGAATTGGTTGCATTTTTGGATATAATGCATTGTTGTGAGCACAAGAACCGATGATAAGTCCTTTATATTTCCAAATGTCACTCATAATAAATGATGAATCTGTTTTAGAAACATCATATACTTTTATTTCTTTTAATCCATGCTGAGAAAGTTCTCTTGCTATCATATTAGCCATAACTTCTGTATTTCCATACATAGAAGCATACATTACAACTACACCTTTTTTCTCAGGAATAAATTGTGCCCAGTCAGCATAGTATTTTATAACTCTGTTTATATCTTTTCTCCATAAGATTCCGTGAGAAGGGCAAATATATTTTATTTCAAGTCCTCCAAGTTTTTTAATTGCATTTGTAACTTGAACTCCATATTTTCCAACTATATTTGCGTAATATCTTCTCATTTCTCCTTTGTAGAAATCAAAGTTTACTTCGTCGTCCCACATTCCTCCATCAAGAGTTCCGAAACTTCCGAAAGCATCGTTTGAGAAAAGAACTTTTTCTGTAATGTCATAAGTTACCATTGATTCTGGCCAGTGTACCATTGGAACCATAGCAAAAGTTAATTTGTGGTTTCCTAAATCAAGAATATCTCCTTCTTTAATAGCTTTGAATGAAGCTTCAGGGAATGAAGGATAGAATGCTTTTATCATTTGTAATGTTTTAGCATTTCCTATTACTGTTATTTCAGGATAAGCTCTTAAGATTTCTTCCATTGAACCAGAATGGTCAGGTTCCATATGGTTTACTACTAAATAATCTATTTTCTTTTCACCTATTATAGCAGTAATTTTATTTAAGAAAGTTCCACTTTGTCTTACTTCTACTGTATCTATAAGACAAACTTTCTCATCGTTAATAAGATATGAGTTATAAGCAACACCAGAAGGTAAAGGAAGATAGTTTTCAAATCTTTCTGTTTTTCTGTCGTTTACTCCAACCCAGTAAATGTCGTTTCCTATTGCAGCGCAACAATACATAATTTTTTTCCTCCAAATCTTTATTTAAATTTAAAATTGTTTCAGATAACTTTACATCATTTATTTTCATTTTATATTATTTTCAGTTTTAACACAACAAATTTTTTATATTTTTTCCTTATTTTCTCCAAATTTTCTCTGAAAATGGTTAATTTTTTATATTTTCTTTAGAGTTTTAAAAATGTTATAATCTAATATAAAATAAAAAATCAAAATTTTTGCAGATTAAAAATTTTTCCGTAATTTATGCAGCGAGTTGAATCCTAAAAAATGACACTGTCCGAACAAAGTGAGTTTGTCATTTTTAATGAAACGAGCAAAATAAATAGGAAATATTTTTACGAAAAAAATTTTGATTTTTCTATTAATCTTATCACTAAACTTTAAGGAGATAAAAAATGAACCCAATACTTTTTTCTATAGGGAAAATTAAAATTACTTATTATGGACTTATGTATGCAATATCTTTTGTTCTTGGGATAGAACTAGGAAAAAGATATGGAAAGCAAAGAGGAATTTCTCCTGAAACTGTTGAAAACTATGCTTTTGTTGCAATGATTTCAGGGCTTATAGGGGGAAGACTTTACTATGTTCTTTTCAATTTAGACTATTATCTTAACTATCCAGCTGATATTATAGCTGTATGGAAAGGAGGAATGGCAATTCACGGAGGAATCTTAGGAGGAATTATAGGAACATGCATCTATGGTGCTGTTAAAAAAATAAATCCTCTTCTTTTAGGAGATATTGCTGCTGCCCCTCTTCTTTTAGGACAAGCTATAGGAAGAATAGGAAATCTTATGAATGGAGAAATTTATGGTGTCCCTGTTTTCACTCCATTTAAAGTTATTTTTACTTTAAAACCAAAATTTTATGAGTGGTATTCATATTATCTTTCTCTTCCAATTTCAGAACAAATGAACTTTAAAAATAAAGTTCCATGGGGAATAGTTTTCCCTTCAGGATCTCCAGCAGGAAATGAGTTTCCAAATTTAGCTCTTCACCCTGCTATGCTTTATGAACTTGTTCTTAATTTTATAGGATTTCTTTTTATATGGTTTTATCTTAAAAATAAAAAATATGCAGATGGAACAGTTTGGTGTTCTTACATTATAATATATAGTATAATAAGAATTTTTGTAAGTTTTTTCAGAGCAGAAGATTTAATGTTTTTTGCCTTAAGAGCGCCACATTTAATTAGTATAATATTAATAGTAATTTCAGCAGTGATTATTAAAATTATTAACAGAAAAAATTAATTTCTGTTTAAAACCGTTAATAAGCTTCATTTTTTTTAATAAATCTGCTATAATTAAGTCGTTAAGTAATAATTTAACAGAACAAAATAAAAAACAGGAGGATAGAAGAAATATGAAAAAATTTTTACTTGGTTTACTTATGATTTTTGCTTTTGCAGGATGTTCTGGTCTTGCTTCAAAAACTTCTGACACACTTGTAGGAAAAGAATATGTACTTACAACATCTACTAAGGAAGTTAAAATAACAATTAACTTTGCTGAAGAAAACTTCTTTGGATTCTCTGGAGTAAATAATTACTTTGGTAAATACACTGTTTCTGGAGAAAATATAAAACTTTCTCATGTAGGAAGCACTTTAATGGCAGGACCAAGAGAAGCTATGGAAAAAGAATTTGAATATGTTTCAGCTTTAGAAAAAGTTGAAAAATATCAACTTCAAAAGGATACACTTATCCTTACAACATCTTCTGGACAACAACTTATATTCAAACAAGCTGAAAAACCTGAATTAAAAAAATAAATAGCTTAAAATAAATTTATGTATAATAAAAGGCAGAAAAATTTTCTGCCTTTTTAATTTCTATTTAATATAAATATTATTACTTGATTTCAAAATATTTTTCAGGAACTTCTATGTCAGTCATATGAAGATATCCTTTTCCTAAAATATAAGTATCTTGATAAATCATTAAATAATTTTCTTTTTCAACACCATCAACACCTACATAGTAACTTCCGTTCCATCCTGCTCCAGGTGTGTTAGCTTTTAAAGTTTCTATGAAAGCATCAAAATCAAGGATATCACATTTTCCTTCTATTACATTCATAGCATGATCAGTTAAAGAAAGAACACCAGTAAAGCTGTAAGAGTAAGCCCATGTTCCCATTCTTCCAGATCCATTAGCATCAATAACTGATTTTTCTACTTTTTTAAGAATTGCAGGCCAGTTTCCTTTTTCAGAATCATCAAATTTAATTCCAAGAGCTCCAGGATATCCCATTGTAGGAGAAGGTAAATCTGCTTCTATAAAATATCCACCTTTTTCAGCAATTCTTTTTAAAAGAGGTTCTGTGTGAGAATTGTTTGTAGCAAAGAAAGCTGTATTCTTTCCATATTTATCAAGCCAGTTAGGAACTTGTTCAAGAATGAACTGCTGAGCTCCTGCAACACCAACATCACTTACTGGATCTGGTGCAGCCATATCTATAAATTCCATTCCTAAATCTTTTGCTGTTTCTTTCATTATATTTCTTCTTCTTGAAATGATTTCATAGCTTAGATGTCTTGGGAAAGATATGTGCATAAATTTATCTGCTCCAAGTTGTTTTGCAGCTAAAACAATAAGGTGTCCTCTTGCAACAATATCTGTTTCTAATGCTAAATCTGCTGCCTCTGCTATCATTTCAGGATCTTCATGTGAAGAGTTTGTTAAAAGAAGGATATCAGGTCTTTTTTCTCTTATTCTTCTGTAAGCTTCAACAGTTCCTGGAACTCCCTCTCCCATAATTACTGCTTTCATTTTAGGATCATCAGCAAGTGAAGCTATTTGAGAAATAGTAGTCTCCATTTCCTGCATAAAGTTATCAGGATATGTTACATGAACTATTTTTCCTCCTTTTTCAGCAGCACCATATTTTGCTAAGGCTGCTTCTGCTCCTCTGGCAGCATCTTCAGACTGAGATACTGTTCCTGTTACAATACCAATGTGATAATCTGCTTCAGCAAAAGCAAAAACTGATAAAACACTCATAAAAATTCCAATCAAAAATTTTTTCATTAATTCTGCCCTCCCATATTTTAATCAAATGTTATTATAATTATACACTTTATGCTTTATAAATGCAAATTTAATAACCATAATCTTTTTATATCTTATAAATTATTTCTATATATTTTACAAAAAAATTATCTCTTATTTTTTTCGTTTTAAATTAAAAATTTTTAATTTTCTAAAATATTTTTATCGCTTTAATCTTTTTAAAATAAAAATATTAAATATATATAGAAGCAAAAAATTAAAAAAGTTTTAAAAAATCTATTGACAAAGTGAAAATCATGGGGTATTAATATAGTACAAGGAAGTTATAAATGTCTAGACAACAAAAAAATCCTTGAAGGAGGAGAGTCCCTTGAAAATCTAAATATAGAAAAGTAACTTAATAAAAAGTTCTTTTCAGACGATTCTTATACTTCAAAAAAATAAATCAATTCTATGAAATCCATAACAATGAGATAAGAGAAATAATCCGGAAGATTACTATCTCTAATGAGGAAAAATATATTTAAGAATTAATAATTGTAACTTATGCTTCTTAAAAAAAGAAAATTAAATAAATCAGTATTAGATATTAATTAAAATTAATATTAAAAATGCAAATTTAAAAAATTCTATTTTAGAAGTAATTATAGTAACAAAAAGCAACATCTCTATTATCGGAAATGAGGCATAATATTAATTCAAATAAGATTTAACCTTTTCATGTATATGAGAGCAAACAGTGTATAAATTATTTGGTGGCTTGATTTCAAAACTTCGGAAGAGTTTTAATCAGCACAGGAAATAATAAAAATAAGCTGGAAGATAGGAGAGATTAAAAAATATTAATATATATTAATAAAGATTAATATATAATTAAATAAAAATTAATATAGATAGAAGGTATAAGAAAAAACAATATAAATAGATAAAAGCAAGGACAAAAGTTTCCGAAGAAAGAAGGTGATTCCGCCTGGATGAAATGAGTTAAAGGGTTATCTGTTAAGTAAAAATATTAGCAGATAACCCTTTTTAATTGTCTTTATATAATATTATTTTCTTTCAATTTTTCTTTTAATAATTCAGGAGAAGAAAGATGAATTCCTTTTATTCCAAAGTCTTCAGCAGCTTCAATATTAATTTTTGTATCATCTATAAAAATTGTTTCACAAGGCTCTAAAACATTATCTAAACATAAACGCTCATATATTTTTCTTTCGGGCTTTAAAAGTTTACAATGCCCTGATACTGTCTTTCCATCAAAATATTTAAAAAATTCCCAGTTTTTAAATATATAGTCAAATGCAGGATAATGAAAATTTGAAAGAATATATAATTTATACTTAGATTTTAAAGATTTCATAATTTCAATATTTTCTTCAATAGGCTCTAAAACATCAAGAATATAATTATCAAAAAGCTTTTTTATTCCCTCTGCACACTGAGGAAGCTTCTCTGAAAAAATCTTTACAGCTTCATCATATTCCAGAACTCCCCTGTCTAAATCAGCCCATTCTTGACCTTTAAAAACAATTCTATAAAAATCTTCCCTATATTTTTCAGATATATTTTTTTCTGTAAATTCTTCAGGCTTAAATTTTATAAGTACATTTCCTAAATCAAAAACAATATTTTTAACCATTCTGAAAACCTCTTTTCTCTGTTTTTTTTATTATACATCATTTAAAAGAAAAATAAAAGCAGACTCCCTCTTCCAATATTTAAAAAAAAATATTAAAATAATGTAGAAATAAGTTTAAGGAGAATAGGAAATGATAAAATTAATAGTATCAGACATGGATGGAACACTGCTTGATGACAACAAAAAACTTCACGATGACTTTTGGGATACCTTTTATAAATTAAAAGAAAAAGGAATATATTTTGTCCCAGCAAGTGGAAGACAATATTTTAATATTTACGAATATTTTAAAAGAATAAAAGAAGGGCTTATAATCCTTGCAGAAAACGGATCTTATATAGTTGAAGATGGAAAAGAACTTTATTCAAAATGCCTTGAAAGAAAAGATGCATTAGAACTTATAGAAGCTTCAAGGAAAATTCCTACTGCAAATGTTATTTTCTGTGGAAAGAAAAAGGCTTACCTTGAAAAAAATATTCCTGAATTTATAAAAGAAGTTGAAAAATATTATACAGCTTATGAAATAGTTGAAGATATAACAAAGGTTGAAGATGAACCTCTTAAAATTACAATTTGTGATTTAACTGGAGCAGAAAAAAATTCTTATCCATTTTTAGAAAAATATAACAAAGATTTTAAAGTAGCTGTTTCGGGATTTATATGGATAGATATAACACACAAAGACTCAAATAAAGGAATCGGACTTAGTGTTCTGCAAGAAAAATTAGGAATAACAAAAGAAGAAACTATGGTATTTGGAGATTATTTAAATGACTGGGAATTAATGCAGCAAGGGAAATACAATTTTGCTATGGAAAATGCACACCCTGAACTTAAAAAAATAGCTGCATACAATGGAGGAGACAATAACGACAGTGGTGTTGTAAAAAGTATAAAAAAATATGTTTTAGAAGGAAATATAGAATAGTGACATCTAAAAAATTAATATAGTTTTCTAAAAAAGAGGCTGTTGAATTTTCTAATTTATAAAAATAAAATTTTATTTTTATAGATTTACAACAGTCTTTTTTTTATTTTAAAAAATTCTAAACCTTGAAAAAAATCTTTTAATTGTGTATACTATCTACTGACAAGACAGTTGTAAATATAATTGAAATTACAGAGGTGAAAGATGGAAAATAAGTTAAATCTGCTAGCTCAGCTGAAAAAAGAAAAAAATGCTGTTATACTTGCTCATTATTATACTGATGACGATGTTCAAAGAGCTGCAGACTATGTAGGAGATTCATATTTCTTAAGTGAAAAAGCAAGAGATGTAAAAGAAAAAATAATTGTTATGTGTGGAGTATCTTTTATGGGAGAAAGTGTAAAACTTCTTAATCCTGACAAAATAGTTCTTCTTCCTGATTCAGAGGCTGACTGTCCTATGGCACACATGGCATCTGTTGAAAAAATAAAAGAAGTAAGAGAAAAATATGAAGATGTAGCTGTTGTATGTTATGTAAACTCTACAGCAGAACTTAAAGCTCATTCAGATGTATGTGTTACCTCTGCAAATGCTTTAAAAATAGTAAAAAATCTTCCTAATAAAAATATATTTTTTATACCTGATAAAAATCTGGCACATTATGT
Source organism: Fusobacterium perfoetens (assembly GCF_021531595.1). NCBI lineage: Bacteria > Fusobacteriati > Fusobacteriota > Fusobacteriia > Fusobacteriales > Fusobacteriaceae > Fusobacterium > Fusobacterium perfoetens. Next base: position 162,411 of record NZ_JADYUD010000003.1, on the reverse strand, counting down.
TTCAACAAAAGTCCCTGATAAAAACTTCATTTTTAATAATGGACATTGCTATATTCATAATTCTGTTACTATAGATGAAGTTAAAAATACAAAAGAAAAATATCCTGAAGCAGAAATTCTTGTACATCCAGAATGTCAAAAAGAAATAGTTGAAATGGCTGATTATATAGGAAGTACTTCTGGAATTATAAAATATGCTTCAGAAAGCCTTGCACAGGAATTTATAATCTGTACTGAAGAAGGGGTTATATACGAATTAAAAGAAAAAAATCCTAATAAGAAATTTTATCTTCCTAAAGAAAATTTTAAATGCATAGGCATGAAAAAAATAACACTGGATAAAATTATAAAAGCTCTTGAAACAAATGAACCTCAGGTTCATCTGAAAAAAGAATTAATAAAAGAAGCAAATAAACCTTTAGAAAATATGTTAAAAATGGCTAAATAATTTGGGGGAATTATGGAAAAAAGATATGATGTTATAATAGCTGGAACAGGAGTAGCAGGATGTTTTGCTGCACTTCATCTTCCTGAAAATATGAAAGTTCTTATGATAACAAAAGGAGAACTTGAAGAAAGTGACTCTTTTCTTGCACAAGGGGGAATCTGTGTATTAAGAGATGAAAATGATTTTGATAGTTTCTTTGAAGATACTATGAAAGCAGGACATTATAAAAATAAAAAATCTTCTGTTGAACTTATGATTAATTCTTCAAGAGATGTTATAAATCAACTTTTAGACTTTAATGTTGATTTTGCAAAAGAAAATGGCACTCTTCTTTACACTCGTGAAGGAGCACATTCTAAACCTCGTATTTTATATCACGATGATATAACAGGACAAGAAATAACTGAAAAACTTTTAGCTGCTGTTAAAGAAAGAAAAAATATAGAAATTAAAGAAAAAACAACAATGATAGATCTTATAACAAACAACAACAAATGCTATGGTTTAATTATAAAAGAAGAATCTCAGGATATAACTCCAGTTTTTTCAGATAATGTTATTCTTGCCACAGGAGGACTTGGAGGAATTTATGAAAATTCTACAAACTTTCCTCATCTTACAGGAGATGCTCTTGCAATAGCAGAAAAAAATGGAGTAAAACTAAAAGATGTAAGTTATATTCAAATACACCCAACAACTCTTTATTCTCTGAAAAAAGGAAGAAGATTTCTTGTTTCTGAATCTGTAAGAGGAGAGGGAGCTCTTCTTTATGATAAAAACTATGAAAGATTTACTGACGAACTTATCCCAAGAGATAAATTAACAGAAAAGATTTTAGCTCAAATGAAAAAAGACAACACAAACCATGTATGGCTTGATATGAGACCTATTATAGAAGAAGGAATTGATATTAAAAAAAGATTCCCAAATATTGTAAAAAAATGTATAGAAGAGGGATATAATCCTGAAAAAGAATGTATTCCTGTAGTTCCTGCTCAGCATTACTTTATGGGAGGAATAGATGTTGATGAAAACAGCATGACTTCCATGGAAAACCTTTATGCTGCTGGAGAAACAAGCTGTAACGGTGTTCACGGAGCAAACCGTCTTGCAAGCAACTCTCTTTTAGAAAGCCTTGTTTTTGGAGAAATAGCAGCAAAACATATATGCAGTAAAGAAAATAAAGATTTTAACATTTCTAGTATAAAAGTTGATTTAGAAAAATATAAAGATACTGAAAAACTTTTTGAAGAATATAAAGATATAATCTTAAAAGAAATAGAAAAAGACAGAGCTTTAAAGGAGAATGAATAATATGGATAAAATAACAATGAAAATGAATATGGATCATCTTATTCTTATGGCTCTTAAAGAAGATATTTCAAGTGAAGATATCACAACAAATTCTGTTATGAGAGAATATAAAAAAGGAACTGCACAACTTATCTGTAAGCAAGATGGAATTATTGCAGGTCTTCCTGTATTTGAAAGAACATTTCATCTTATAGATGAAAAGACAGAAGTAAAGTTTTATGCAAAAGATGGAGATTTTGTTAAAAAAAGAGAAATTCTTGCTGAAGTTACTGGGGATATAAGAGTTATTCTTTCTGGAGAAAGAACTGCCTTAAATTTTTTACAAAGAATGAGTGGTATTGCCACATATACAAATAATGTGGTAAAATTATTGGAAGGAAGTAATATAAAACTTCTTGACACAAGAAAAACAACTCCTAATATGCGTATTTTTGAAAAATATGCAGTTAAAATAGGAGGAGGAAATAACCATCGTTACAATCTTTCAGATGGAATTCTTTTAAAAGATAATCACATAGGTGCTGCAGGAGGAGTTAAAAATGCCATTAAAATGGCAAAGGAATATGCTCCTTTTGTAAGAAAAATAGAAGTTGAAGTAGAAAATCTTCAAATGATGAAAGAGGCTCTTGAAGCTGGAGCAGATATTATAATGCTTGATAATATGACTCCTGAAATGATGAAAGAAGCTGTAAAAATGGCAAAGGGAAAAGCTGTTACAGAATGCTCAGGAAATATAACAAAAGAAAATATAAAAAATGTTATAGAAACAGGTGTAGATTATATTTCCAGTGGTGCTTTAACTCACTCAGCCCCTATACTTGATGTCTCTTTAAAAAATCTTCGTGTATTATAAATTTTAATAAAGAGGAAATTATGACAGGAAAAGAAAGACGAATAGAAATCTTAAATACAATAAGAAAAGCTGAAACTCCTATTTCTGGTACTGAGCTTGCAAAAAAATATAATGTGAGCAGACAGATAATAGTTCAGGATATAGCTCTTCTTCGTGCAGAAAATCACGAAATTTATTCCACTACAAGAGGATATATTTTGCAGGGAAATAAAGTTTTCAGCAGAGTTTTTTCTGTTGTTCACACTGACGAGCAAATGGAAGAAGAACTTAATACTGTTGTTGATTTAGGAGGAACTGTTGCAGATGTTTTTATAAAACATGAAGTATATGGAAATCTTCATGCAGAATTAAATATAAATTCTAGAAGAAAAGTAAAAGAATTTTTAGAAAAAATAAAGAATGGAGCTTCCACTCCTTTAAAAAATTTAACTTTTGGAAAACATTTTCACACTGTAGAAGCTGACAGTGAAGAAACTCTTAATCTTATAGAAAAAGAACTGAAAGAAAAAAAATATATAAGATAATTTAAAAAGGACTGCAAAAGCAGTCCTTTTATATTAGAATAATCCTGTTATTTTTCCAAATTCATCAATATCTATCATTTCAGCAGCAGGAACTTTTGGAAGTCCTGGCATATCAATAATATCTCCTGCCATAGCTATAATAAATCCAGCTCCAGCAGCTATTTTAATTTCATTTATTGTAACAGTAAATCCACTAGGTCTTCCTAGAAGATTTGCATTATCTGAAAGAGATTTCTGAGTTTTTGAAACACAGATAGGAAGATTGTTATAACCATTTTTCTCAATAACTCCTAAAGTTTTCTTTGCAGCAGCAGAGAATACAACTCCATCTCCTCCATAAATTTCCTTAACTATTGTTTCTATTTTCTGAGCAGGAGTTAAATCTAAACTGTAAAGAGGTTTATATTCTTCTTTGTTATTATCAACTGTATCAACAACAAGTTTTGCAAGTTCAATACCTCCTTCTCCTCCTTTTGCCCAAACATCACATAAAGCAACAGGAACTCCCTGCTCTTTACATCTGTTTCTTATTAAATCAAATTCAGCATCTGTGTCAGTTAAAAATCTATTCATAGCAACTACAACAGGAAGATTGAATTTTTTCATATTTTCAATATGTTTATCTAAGTTTTCAAGTCCTTTAGAAAGAGCTTCAAGGTTTTCAACTGATAAATCTTTTGCTCCACCGTGATGTTTTAACGCTCTTACTGTAGCAACTATAACAACACATTTTGGAGATAGATTTCCTTGTCTGCATTTAATATCAAGGAATTTTTCAGCTCCAAGATCAGCAGCAAATCCAGCTTCTGTAACAACATAATCTCCTAGTTTAAGAGCAAGTTTTGTAGCTATAAGTGAGTTACATCCATGAGCTATATTTGCAAAAGGTCCTCCATGAATAAGAACTGGTGTATTTTCAAGTGTTTGTACAAGGTTTGGTTTAACAGCATCTTTTAAAAGTGCTGTAACTGCACCTGTTATTTTTAAATCATCAACAGTAAGAGGTTTTCCTGTTACATCATAACCAAAAATAATTTTTGCTATTCTTTCTTTTAAGTCTTTTAAAGAAGAAGCAAGACAAAGTGATGCCATTATTTCAGAGGCAACTGTTATTTGGAAAGAATTTTCTCTAGGAATTCCACTTGCAGAACCTCCAAGACCGATTACAGTGTGTCTTAAGCTTCTGTCGTTCATGTCAAGAACTCTTTTCCATGTAATTTTTGTTATATCTATATTAAGTTGATTTCCAAATTTTATATGATTATCTATTACTGCTGAAATAAGGTTGTGAGCAACTCCTATTGCATGTAAATCTCCTGTAAAATGAAGGTTGATATCTTCCATTGGAACAACTTGAGAATATCCTCCACCAGTTGCTCCTCCTTTTATTCCAAATACAGGTCCAAGAGAAGGTTCTCTAAGAGCTGCAAGAGAATTGTATCCAAGTCTGTTAAGAGCCTGAGTAAGACCTACACTGACAGTAGATTTTCCTTCCCCAGCAGGAGTAGGTGTGATAGCAGTAACAAGAATAAGTTTTCCGTCTTCCTTATTTTCAAGTTTATGAAGAAGATTAAAGTCAAGTTTTGCTTTGTATTTTCCATACTGATCGTAATCGTCTTCAGTAAGACCTAATTTTTCTGCAATTTTACTGATATGAAGAAGTTTTGCTTCCTGAGCTATTTGAATATCTGTTTTCACAATAAATCCTCCTTAAAAATTTTTAATTAAATAAGATAAAGAAAAATCTCGTGCCAGACTAAAAAAACCGACACTCCGAGCTTTCTCTGCCCAGACGGTCGGCGATTTAATGTTATACTTCATGTGGTTATCCACTTCCGTCAGTCATATAACTAATAAAATAATACCATGAAAAGATTTTTTTGTCAAAAAAAATGTTTCTGTTCTAAGTGTAAATGCCATATAATTTAATGGTAAAATCACAGAGAACTGTTTTTTATTTTCTTGACAAAATAAATAATATACCTTAACATATATGAGTATTGAATAATGCACCATATAGGTCTTTAATTGGAAAGATGTCTCTACATACTGCCGTAACAGTATATCTATGGTCTCAAATCTTAGTTAAATGGAGACCTGTTTTTTGCAGGTCTTTTTATATTTATTTAAAATAACAGGAGGTAAAATGGAAAAGTTTTTCAAATTGTCACATTATCACACAACGGCAAAACAGGAAATCATTGCAGGAATAACTACATTCCTTACAATGGCTTATATCGTTTTTGTTAACCCAGTTATGCTTTCAGCAACAGGAATGGAAAGAGGAGCTCTTATTACTGCAACTTGTCTTTCTGCAGCAATTGGTACAGGACTTACTGGTCTTTGGGTAAATGCTCCATTTGCAATGGCACCTGGAATGGGACTTAACGCTTTCTTTACTTATACAGTTGTTATAGGGCAGGGAGCTACTTGGCAGGAAGCATTGGGAGTTGTATTTTTATCTGGTGTTGTATTTGTTATCTTAACAGTAACAGGAGTAAGAAAAGCTCTTATTGAAGCTATCCCTGTTGAAATGAGACTTGCTGTTGGAGCTGGAATAGGATTATTCATTGCTTTTCTAGGTATGCAGACAATGGGACTTATTGTTGCAAATCCAGCAACACTTGTTGGGCTTGGACAATTTACAAAACCAGTTATTCTTGGAGTAATTGGATTCACTGTAATGGCTTTCTTAGAAGTTAAAAGAATGAAAGGTGGAATCCTTCTTGGAATAGTTGTTACTACTATATTAGGAATTATAATGGGAGAAATTTCAATCCCTTCAGCTGTAGTTGCTATGCCTCCAAGCATAATGCCTGTAGCTTTTAAATTAGATATACTTGGAGCTTTAAGACCAGCTCTTTTAGGTTCTATTTTCTCTTTCGTTTTCGTAGACTTATTTGACTCTTTAGGAACTTTACTTGCTTGTGCTAATGAAGCAGGACTTATAGATGAAAATGGTAAAGTTGAAAAAATTGATAAAATATTAGAAGTAGATGCTGCTTCTACTATGATAGGTTCTGTACTTGGAACATCTACAGTTACTACTTTCGTTGAATCTGCATCTGGTATTGCTGCTGGAGGAAGAACTGGACTTACATCTGTAACAACAGCTGTTATGTTTATTCTTACTTTATTCTTCTCTCCAATCATCGGAGTAGTTCCAGGATTTGCTACTGCTCCTGCTTTAATTATAGTTGGAGTATTTATGTTCAAAAATCTTTTAGATATAAACTTAAGAGATCTTGAAACAGCAATTCCTTGTTTCTTAACAATAATTATGATGCCTTTAGCATACAGTATTTCTATTGGTATTGCATTTGGATTTATATCTTATGTTGCAATTAAAATATTTGTAGGGAAAGCAGGAACAGTAAAACCTATTCTTTGGGTTGTTGCTGTATTCTCATTCTTAGAAGTTTCAGGACTTTTAAGAAAAATGGCTATGATGCTTGGATAATAAATATTAATTAAATTGAAAAGAGGACAGATTCTATTAGTAATCTGCCTCTTTTTTATTTTCTTTTTGTTCAGTTATATTTAAAATTTTTTATATATTTTGACAGATATATTTGTGACTATTTCATTTTTATATTTAAAATTTCTGACTTTTTTTATCATCTTTATTTTTAATTTTTTTAATATAATAATTTTTATTTTAATGAATTATAAAAAATGTACAAAGCTTTTTCAGATATAAAAAGATCAGTTTTTTACCAAAATAATGTCCATTTATTAGTATGTTAAGTTTAATTTAATTTTTCTATTCCATTTTTTTAAAAAAAAAGGTATAATAAGAGCAATATGACTAGAAGATTAGTTAGGGAGGTAAAATGTTAAATAGTTCTAGTAACAAACAAATAATAATTCAAAGTACAGTTGGATCTGTATTTGCTACTACTGGAGAGGAAGAGCTAAAGAAAGCTATTCAGGAAGGTCAAAACGCAGTTGCTATTTCAGGAAGAGTATGTAACCCTGGTGTTTATGATATGCCTGAAAATGGATCTCTTGCAGATTTAATACAATTAGCTGGTGGAATTGTAGGAGGTAAAAAATTTAAAGCTGCTCAGTTCGGTTTACCATTCGGAGGATTCCTTACTGAAGAATCTCTTACAAAACCTTTAGATTTCTCTTTATTTAATAAAAATACTCATAGAAATATTATTGTACTTTCTGAAGAAGACTGTATAATATCTTTCTCTAAATTCTATATTGAATTTTTATTAGGAAAACTTCAGCAAAGAGGATATCTTGAATATTCAAGAGTTCAATATGAAATAGAAAGAACATGGAGAGTTCTTGACAGAATATCAAAAGGAAAAGCAAACATGAGAGATATTTTCCTTTTAAGACAACTTTGTTCAACTATAAAGGAAACTCTTCACCAAACTCATAACCTTGTATTAGAATCAATTGATAAATTCTATCATGAATTTGAAGAACACATTGAAGAAGGAAACTGTCCTGCAGGTCAATGTATACAACTTTTAAAATTCAGAATAACAGATAAATGTATTGGATGTACAGCTTGTGCAAGAGTATGTCCTGTTCACTGTATTTCTGGAGAACTTAAAAAGAAACATACTATTGACAACACTAAATGTACTCACTGTGGACAATGTGTTATTGCATGTCCTGTAAGTGCTATCTTTGAAGGAGATCATACACTTCAATTATTAAGAAATATTGCAACTCCTAATAAAACAGTTGTAGCACAAATTGCTCCTGCTGTTAGAGTAGCAATCGGAGAAGCTTTTGGTTTTGAACCTGGTGTAAATGTGGAGAAAAAATTAGTTGCTGCACTTAAGAAAATAGGTGTTGACTATGTATTTGACACAAGCTGGGCTGCTGACCTTACTGTAATGGAAGAAGCAACTGAATTCCAATCAAGACTTGAAAGATTCTATAAAGGTGACGATACTGTTAAACTTCCAATACTTACATCTTGCTGCCCTGCATGGATAAAATTCTTTGAACAAAATTATCCAGATATGTTAGATGTACCTTCATCTGTAAAATCACCTATGGAAATTTTCTCTACTGTTGCAAAAGATATATGGGGAAAAGGACTTGGACTTACTAGAGAACATATCTCTGTTGTAGCTATAATGCCATGTCTTGCTAAAAAATATGAAGCTTCAAGACAAGAATTCTCAAGAGGAGATAACTATGACACTGACTTCGTTATCACTACAAGAGAATTAATAAAAATATTCAAAGAATCTAATATAGATTTAAAAGAACTTGAAGATGAAGAATTTGATAATCCTTTAGGAGAATATTCTGGAGCAGGAATTATCTTCGGAAGAACTGGTGGAGTTATTGAAGCTGCTACAAGAACAACTGTTGAAATGATTACAGGAGAAAAATTAGATAACATTGAATTCCACGAATTAAGAGGTTGGGAAGGATTCAGAAGTGCTGACCTTAAAATAGGACATATTGAACTTAGAATAGGTATTGCTCACGGACTTGAAGAAGCAGGAAAAATGCTTGACAAAATAAGAGCAGGAGAAGAATTCTATCACGCTATTGAAATCATGGCATGTAAAGGTGGATGTATCGGTGGTGGAGGACAACCTAAAGCTCTTAAGAAAATGGAAGTATTAAAGAAAAGAGCTGAAGGTTTAAACAGCATTGATGAAGGTTTACCAATCAGAAGAGCTCATGAAAATCCATCAGTAAAAGAAATTTATGATAAATATCTTGATTATCCAATGAGCCGTAAAGCACATGAATTATTACATACTAAATATTTCCCTAAATTAAAATAATTTTAGTATTTGTATAAATATAAGACTGTAAACAATATTTGTTTACAGTCTTTCTTTTTTAATAAAAATTAAATATTTTTTAAAGTTCTTCTTTAATATTAAATAAAAAAGTTATATAATTTCCTATAACTTAAAAGGAAGAATATATAATTTCAAAGGTATTTATGAAAAAAATTTCTATTCCTGGAGGAAAATTGCAATATGGCTAAAGTAACATTAAAAAAAGTAGAAAAACAATATCCAAATGGCTTTAAAGCCGTTCACGGAATAGATTTAGATATTAAAGACGGGGAATTTATGGTTTTTGTAGGTCCTTCTGGTTGTGCTAAATCTACAACATTAAGAATGATAGCAGGACTTGAAGAAATTACTGGTGGAGAAATTTGGATAGGAGATAAATTAGTTAATGATTTACCTCCTAAAGACAGAGGAATTGCAATGGTATTCCAAAACTATGCATTATATCCTCATATGACTGTTTATGAAAATATGTCTTTTGGACTTAAAATGGCTAAAGTTCCTAAAGATGAAATAGACAGAAGAGTTAAAGAGGCTGCAGAAAAATTAGAAATAACACCTCTTCTTGATAGAAAACCAAAAGAAATGTCAGGAGGACAAAGACAAAGGGTAGCAGTAGGAAGAGCAATTGTAAGAAAACCTGATGTATTTTTATTTGACGAACCTTTATCAAACTTAGATGCAAAACTTAGAGTATCAATGAGAGTAAAAATAACACAGCTTCATAAACAACTTAAAGCAGAAGGTCAGACAGCAACAATGATTTATGTAACACATGACCAAGTTGAAGCTATGACAATGGGAGACAGAATCTGTGTTTTAAATTACGGAAAGATAATGCAAGTAGATACACCATTAAATTTATATCACAAACCAGCAAATAAATTCGTAGCAGGATTTATAGGAAGCCCTGCAATGAATTTTGTTGAAGGAGCAATAGAAACAGATGGAAAAAATATAATATTTATTTTTGGAAACCAAAGACATGTAATATTGCCTGAAGATATGGGAGAAAAAGTAAAATCATATATAGGTAAAAAAGTAGTATTAGGAATAAGACCAGAGAATATAGGTAATAAAATTACACATCCTGAGGGAGAAAAAGTAAATTTCTTAAAAGGAGATGTAAGTGTAGTAGAACATATGGGAAATGAAGAATTTATATATTTTAATATTGATGGAATTGAATTTACATCAAGAATAGAAGCAAGAAAAAGTGAAAACATTAAATATGGAGAAATAGGGGAATTTTTCTTTAATGTAAAAAGAGCTCATATTTTTGATGCAGAAACTGAAGAAAACTTAACTTTATAAATTTAAAAAAGTAATTTTGAAGTTTTGCACCACATATTCATGCCTAAGTAAAAATAAATATACCTAAAAAAGAAACTATTATATTTTGAGGATTTTTAATCTTTAATTTATAATAGTTTCTTTTTTACAATAAAATATAATTGTATTATGAAAAAATTTATAATTTAACTAAAAGAATAAAAAAGAGTAAAATAAAAACAGGTACTAAGATTAGTACCTGTTTCTGTATTTATCTTTTAAGTCTGGATTGGCTAATTAATTTTTTAACTCAAACTAGAATGTATAATTCCATCCTATGCAAAACTCACCATAATAATTGTCGTCTTTAGCAGATTTATTGTCTCCTTCTCTTTCCCAATCTCTTAATTCATATTGGTAGTATCCATTGATATTAAAGTTTTCAGTTACATTATATCCAGCTGATAATACAAAAATATGGTTAGTGTCAATTACATCGTATCCGTCATTTCTATATTTCATATCGTATTCTGCATCAGTATCAAACTGCCATCTATACTCTAATCCAACATTTAATTTTTCTCCAGAATATAAAGTAGTTCCTACTCTTAATTGCTGTCTCCACCAATGTTCAAAACCAGAATCTGAAGTATCTTTACCAAATTTATCTACAGCATGTGCTTTAGTATTAACTGCTATTGTATCTGCTTCAAAATAATATCCGATATAAGCTGGTCCATAAGTTAAAACAACTGGCATTGCTTCTACATAATAAGCATCTTCATGATCATCTGCTCCATTATTTGATTGATAAGCTGCATCAATCCATCCTGAGAACATTCCATAAGAATATTTAGTTCTTAAGTAGTATCTGTCAAAGTCATCTTGGTTTCTGAATCTAAATCCTAAAGAGAAGTTATCTCCAAAATGTCTCCAAGCATCTAAATCAAGTCTATGATCTTTAGAGTGAATTCCATCATCTGTATCCATTGACCAAGTTTTTCTTGCCATGAAATTGAATGTCCAATCGTCTCCGTATTCTAATCCAACAAAGTTAGCAAAATGAACTCCCTCTCCAATATTCTCTCCACCAGAAGTATTATCAAACTCAACATATTGACCAACATTTGTAACTCTTAACATTGGAGCTGCTGCAACCTCAACAGGAGTTTCAGTAACTGCTACTTCTTCAACAGCAGGAACAACTTCTTTTGCATAAGCAACTGAAGATATAAGTGATAATGCACCAAGTAATAAAGTAATTTTTTTCATAATAAAGTCCTCCCTCAAAAAATTTTACTCTTATCTAAGATTTTTTTATATCTCAGATAATTTATTCTAATCCTGTCACTTGGTGACAAGTCAATGGTTTTATTGGAATTTTAAAAATTTTTATCTTTGCATCTTCTTTGCTTAATTCTTTAAAAGGTTTTACCACTTCTATAAAAAGGTCTCCAGCTTCAATATATTTTCTTTCTTCCAGGTTTTTATAAAGATGTTCCACTGCTATTTTATCTGAAATTTTTTTACTTACATATAAAATTCCATATAATTTTCCTTCTATTTCTTTAATGATAAAAATCTCTTCTTTTGTTTTAGACAGAGATTTGGTTTTTAAATCAATTAAAATGTATTCAGGATTTATTTCTGAAATTTCATCTAAATATATCATATATTTCTTACTTTCTTTCAATATATCAATTTTATTTTCTGTTTCTTTTATTTCATCTTCATATTCTTTTAATTTCTTATCCAGCATTTTAGCAATAGAGCCATATTCTTTATTTAGAAAATATTTTTTAAATTCTTTTATTTCTTCTAATGAAAAACCTACTTTTCTAAGATTTAATATTACTCTAAAATTATCAATTTGATTTTTTCTGTAATATCTATAATTATTTTCTCCATCTCTTTCAAATTCAATTAATCCTTCTCTATTGTAATATCTTAAAGTAGTTTTATTAATTTTTAAGATTTCTGCTACCTCTCCTAAAGTTAAATATTCTTTTTCATCTTTTTCCATGAGTTTTAAAATTTCCTTTCTTTTTAAAAATATAATGAGAAAGGACTCCCTTTTGTAGTTGAGAAGTCTACGGGAGTCCTTAGAGAGAAATTATTATTAAAAAGTTAGCCTTTTTAACATGCATTTATTATAAGCTTATCACTAACTAACAAGTCAATAATTATATAAAAATTATTGGGGAAGACCTCTAAAACTTTAGAGGTCTAAGGATTGACAATAATATTAACAAATTAATTTAATATTATCAATCTTATGGTATACTTTGTACCTACTAACAAGTCAAGAAATTTATTTCTTATTTTAAATAATTTCTATCCCATTTTCTTTATAAGATTCATAAATATTTTTATCAAGCTTTGAGTCTGTAATTACAACTTTTATACTTTTTAAATCACTTACTTTTATAAGAGCCGATGTTTCAAATTTTTGACTGTTAGCAAGAATTATAAGTTCTTTTGAATGTTTTATCATCGTTTTTTGAATATCTACTTCTTTCAAAGGAAAATCAGTAAGTCCATCTTGTAAAGAAATACTGCTTACACTTAAAAAAGCTTTATTTACTATAAACTGAGAAATTATATTTTCAGAAACTGCTCCAAAAAATGCTTTTTCTTCATTATCTAAAAATCCACCAGCAAGAATAACAGTAAAATCTTTCATCTCACTTAATTCAGATGCAATTGTTAAAGAATTTGTAATTACAGTAATTTCCTTTACCTTTCCTCTAAGTTCTTTTGCAAGATAAATATTTGTAGAACTATCATTTAAAAAAATAGTATCTTTTTCTTCTATAAATTTTACAGCTTTTCTAGCTATTTCCATTTTTTCTAAAATTTCAGAATTCATTCTTGTGCTGTAATTAAAATCTTTTCTCTCCTGTTTTTCTTTTTCAGGAAGAGTTGCTCCACCATATATTTTTTTTAGATTTCCTTGCTTTTCTAAGGCGTCAAAATCTCTTCTTATAGTTTCAACACCTACTTCATATTTTTCTGCAAGTTCTGCAGCTTTTATAACTTTTACTTCTTTTAATTCTTCAATAATTTTTTTTCTACGCTCTTCTGCAAGCATTTTCTCACCTCTTTTATTTATTTATTTTTATCAATTTTCCTAATTTATTAAGGGCAAATAAATTAGGGAGAATGAGTAATCCTAAAGCAATATCCTGTATATACCAAACAGTTTGAAAAGAAAAATGAGGAGCTAAACATAATATTATAAGAAAAATAATATCATAGTATTTCCCATAATCTTTTCCAACTGTAAAATTATCAACTATACTTTTAAAAGATTCTCTTCCTAGTATCCATTGTCCAAGAACAGATGTCATTCCAAAAAGGACCATTGAAACTCCAAGAAAATATCTAAAACTATAGTGAACGCTTTGAAATGCATTTATCATAACTTGTGTTGGACTTAAAATCTGAGAATAATCAATATATAATAATGCTACTATTCCAGAAATAGAGCAAACTATTATTGTATCTATAAAGACTTCCATTATCCCATAAAGTCCATAATCTTCATTTTCTTTTGCTGTTATTTTTGAATAAAATATAGCTGCTGTTCCTTCTCCTGCTTCATTAGAGTAAATTCCACGAGAAATTCCATAACGAAGAGACTGTTTTACTGTAAATCCTAGTGTCCCAGCAACTGCAGGCATCATTCCAAATGCTGATTCAAATATAATTTTAAATAATTCAGGTATTCTTTCTATATTTATTCCTATAATTAAAAGACCAGCTAAAAAATAAAAACAAGTCATAAAAGGCACAATTTTATCCATTGTTTTTACAAGTCTTTTAAACCCACCAGCAATGACAAATCCTATAAATAACACAACTATTATTGAAGTCATCACAGGAGTTATTTTTAAAAAGTCAAAGAAAATATCTTTAATTACATTTCCTTGAATTAAAGTTCCTCCTGAATTTTGAATAAGAAGAAGAACTCCATATAAAATTCCTAAAAATTTCATATTAAGTCCTTTAGAGATATAGTACATAGGACCACCATTATATTCTCCTATATCATTTTTTTCTCTAAATTTTATTCCAAAAGTTATTTCTCCATATTTTACTGCCATACCTATACATGCTGCAATCCACATCCAAAATAAAGCTCCTGGTCCTCCAAACATAACTGCAGTAGCAACTCCAACAATATTTCCATTTCCTATACAACTGCCAAGGGCAGCTGTTAATGCTTGAATTGGTGTTATTTTATTTTTATCTTCTTCTTTTCTTTTAACAAAAAAAGTTTTCTTTAAAATATAGGGAAATTTTTTAAACTGAATCCCTTTCAAAAGAAATGTATACCGTATTCCAGTAATAAATATAAGTGCTACAAGCCAATCTCCCCAAATAAAATTTGCTATTTTTTCTAACATAATAATATCCCCCCATTTAATTTTTAATAAACAGGTATAAAAATTATACCATAAAAAGTTTATATTTTCTTGAAAAGTTTATATCATCTTTTTATATATTTTATGTTGATTTTATATTATTTTTATACCACATCAACACATTTTTGTAAATATTTATTCAAAAAAATTTGACATTTATATAAGATACTTATATAATACTGATATAAAAATTATAAAATATAGACACGCAAGGAGGATTTTATTATGAAAATAGGAATAGAAACAGAAAGTTTCCACCTTTTTTTCCAATATGGAAAAATGAATGTTTTAGATTTTATCAGAAAGGCTGCTGAAATAGGATTTGAAGGAGTTGAACTTAATATCATTCCTGGTTGGGGAATTGATAAAGCTCTTGGACAAGTGGGAGATGACACAAAAGAAAATCTTGATGCCATTAGAGACGAAATAAAAAAATACGGACTTTATGCCGAAATTGATACAAACGGAACTTCAGAAGCTGATATGAAAAGAGCTCTAAGAGTTGCACATCATATTGGTGCTGATGTAATAAGAACTTATATCAGATTTAATAAATTTGATGCTGCTGCATATGAGCAAACTTTACAAGACTTAAAAAATATTGTTCCTGAGTTAAAAAAATATAGAATCAAAATAGCTTTAGAAAATCATGAATATGAAACAGCAGAAGAAGTTGTAAAAATAGTGAAAGAAGTAAATTCTTGCTGGGTTGGAGTTCATTACGATTTTGGAAATTCAATGATGGTTTGGGAAGATCCTGTTCATGCTGCTGAAATTATGGCTCCATACGCTTACTGCACACATTTCAAAGATCATATAATTGTAGAAGATAAAGATGCACCTTATGGATATGTAGTTTGTGGTGTTCCTGTAGGAGAAGGAAATATTGACTTAGATACTTGTTTTAAAATTATGGTTGAAAAATCTCCTCTTACAAGAATAAATATGGAAATGTGTTTCCCTTACTGTACACCATTTAAAAGAGAACCTGGAACAGGAGGAATTGAAAAAGTTGGAGAAGGAGCATTTAAAGTTGAAGAAGCACCTTATGATAGAAATATTATAAAACCTCTTGATTATTACTTCCCTCACAAAGCAGTATCAGAAGAGTTTATGGAAAAAATGATGGAAGACCAGTTAAAAGGAGCAGAAAAAGGTTACAAAGCATTAAAAGCTCTTAGAGATAAATATTGTGGTAAATAATTTTAATTTCATTTTTAATATTTTTATAAAGGAGAAAAAATGGAGACTATAAAAACACAAAAACAGAAATTCATAACTCTTTTGGTTATGATGTTAATAAGCGGAACTATGTATAAAGTTTATTTCTTAATGGATGCTTTCTATGTACAAATGCAAGATTTTATGGGATTATCTCATACTCAAATAGGATTTATTTATAGTGTAGCTGGTTGGATTTCACAATTTGGATTTTTAGCTGCAACATATATAAGTGATAAATTTTCAAAAAGAAAGATGATTGCCTTTGCCCTTATTGCAAATGGAATTACAGGAGGAATTATTTCAACATACCCTCAGTTTTCAGTTTTAGTTGTCCTTTTCTGTATGTGTGCTATTTTTACAGATATGCTTTGCTGGCCGACTGTTCTTAAAACAATAAGACTTCTTGGAACAAAAGAAGAACAAGGAAGAATGTTTGGTTTCTTAGAAACAGGGCGTGGACTTACTGATACAATTGTAAATTTTTCAGCACTTGCAATTTTTGTAGCTATGGGAAGTAATGCTTTTGGTTTCAGATGTTCTATTATATTCTTCAGTGCAATTTCAATAATAGCAGGAGTCCTTGCTTATATAACAGTTGAAGATGATAAAAAAGAAGAAAGCTCTGAAAAAGAAAATAAGAAAGAAAAATCAAGCATTAAGGATATCTTCACAGATAAAGGTGTCTGGCTTGTATCAGTTAATATATTTATGATTTACTGTTTATACTCAGGTCTTAAATATCTTGTTCCTTTCTTAAGAGAAGCATATAATATTCCAGCTGCTCTTGCATCAGCTTATGGAATAATAAATATGTATGGATTAAAAATGGTAGGAGGACCTATTGGAGGAATTATTTCTGATAAAGTTACTCATTCAGCTACTAAATTTATAAGAATCATGTTTGTAATCTCAGCTATCTCACTTGGAGCTTATACTTTACTTCCTCATGGTTCTATGAGTGTATATGTTACTATGATAATATCTCTTATTATTTCAGCATTTGTTTTCTGTATGAGAGCTATTTTCTTTGCTCCTATGGACGAAATTAATGTACCTAAACAATTAACAGGAGCTGCAATGTCACTTGGATCATTTATAGGATATCTGCCAGGAGCATTCATAGCCATTATTTATGGAAGAATTCTTGATACAAACCCTGGAATATCAGGTTATATGAAAGTCTTTATGATTATGGCCACAATAGCAGTTATCGGATTTTTCATCAGCTACTTCTTAATAAAAGAAATTAAAAAAAGACAAACAAAAGAATAAATTTAATTAAGCCCTTAACACTTATTATCCGAAGAGAGAATTAAACATATTTAGTTCTCTCTTTTAATTTTTTATATATTTTTTTGATTACTAAAAATATTTTCCAAAAAAATAAAAAGACAGCCTGCAAAACTGTCTTTTTATTTTTTGATTGAAAGAAATAAATTTATTAAAAATACTGCCTTTAAAATATAATATTATATGACTATATTTTAAATTTAGTTTTTTTAGCTTTAATTTAAGATATAAAAATTACATCATCATATCAGGGTGTCCTGCTGGAACTTGAGTAGGTTCTTTTTTATCTGCAACAACAACTTCTGTTGTAAGAATAAGTGATGCAATAGATGCAGCATTTTGAATTGCTGATCTTGTAACTTTAGCAGGATCTATAATTCCTTCTGCCATCATATCAACATATTCTTCTTTTGAAGCATCAAGTCCAAATCCATCAGGAAGATTTTTAACTTTTTCAGCAACAACTCCTCCATCAAGTCCTGCATTTATAGCAATTTGTTTTAAAGGACTCATAAGAGCTTTTTTAACTATTTCAACTCCCATTCCTTCTTCTCCTTCAAGCTTAAAGTTTTCCATTGCTTTTAAAATTTCTATAAATGCAACTCCTCCACCTGGAACTATACCTTCTTCAACTGCTGCTTTTGTTGCATTAAGAGCATCTTCTATTCTAAGTTTTTTATCTTTCATTTCAGTTTCTGTTACAGCTCCCACTTTTATAACTGCAACTCCTCCTGAAAGTTTAGCAATTCTTTCCTGCATTTTTTCAATATCATAAGATGAAGATGTTTCACCAATTTGAGCTTTAATTTGACTGATTCTATCTGATATAGCTTCTGATTTTCCTCCACCATCAACAATAGTTGTATTATCTTTAGTTACTTTAATTTTTTTAGCAGAACCTAAAACTTCAAGACCAACCTCTTCAAGTTTCATTCCCATTTCTTCACTTACAACAGTACCTCCTGTTAAAACAGCTATATCTTCAAGCATTGCTTTTCTTCTGTCTCCAAAAGCAGGAGCTTTTACTGCAGCAACATTTAATGTTCCACGAAGATTATTTATTACAAGAGTTGTAAGAGCTTCTCCTTCAAGATCATCTGCTATAATAAGAAGAGGTTTTGAAGCTTGAACTATCTTTTCAAGAAGAGGAAGAAGATCTTTCATACTTGAAATCTTTTTATCAGTGATTAAAACATATGGATTTTCAAGAACAGCTTCCATTCTTACAGGATCTGTTACCATATGTGGTGAAATATATCCTTTATCAAACTGCATTCCTTCCACAACTTCAAGAGTTGTTTCAAGTGATTTAGCTTCTTCAACTGTAATTACACCTGTTTCTCCTACTTTTGCCATAGCTTCAGCAATAAGTTTTCCTATTTCATTATCTCCTGCAGATATAGAAGCTACTTGTTCAATCTCACTATTTGACTGAACTTTTTTAGCTTTTTCTTGAAGATTTCTTACAACTTCTTTAGCTGCTTTATCTATACCTTTTTTAATAAACATAGGATTTGCTCCAGCACTTACAATTTTAAGTCCTTCTTTAACTATATTCTGAGCTAAAATTGTTGCTGTTGTAGTTCCATCTCCTGCCACATCATTTGCCTTTGTAGCTACTTCTTTTATAAGTTTTGCTCCAAGATTTTCAAAAGGATCTTCAAGTTCTATTTCTCTTGCAATAGATACACCATCATTTGTAATAAGAGGTGAACCATATGCTTTTTCAAGAATAACATTTCTTCCCTTTGGTCCTAAAGTTATTTTAACTGCATTAGCAAGAGCATCTACACCTGCTTCTAATTTTTTTCTTGCATCTTCATTAAATTTTATTAATTTTGCCATTTTAAATACCTCCTAAAAATTATTCTCATAAATTTATCAGAATAATTTTATTCTATAATTCCAAGAACAGCATCAAAATCTATTATAATATATTCTTCATTGTTATCTTTTACTTTTGTTCCTGCATATTCTGAATGAATAATATGGTCACCTACTTTTAAAACTTTTACTTCTTCTCCATTTCCCACTGCAATAACTTCTCCTACATTTGGATTAACTTTTGAAGAAGAGGGAGTAAGAATTATTCCTCCTATTGTTTTTTCTTCTGTCTTAATAGCTTTTATTAAAACTCTATTTCCTATCGGTCTTATACTCATCTTAAAAATCCTCCTTATATCTTAAAAGTTATTTTTTTATTTAGCACTCTATGTTAGTGATTGCTAACAACATATTAATAATATATCTTTTTATCCTTAATGTCAAGATTTTTATAAAAAATTTTATATAATAAAAATATGTTGTATTCATCAAAAAATTAAAATATAATATAAAAAAATATTTAAATACTAGGAGATTATATGAATTTAATTTTAAAAAGATTTAAAGAAGATTTAATAAAAGAAAAGAATATAGAAGCAAAAATTGCAAATATAAGATTAAAAAAAATCTCAAAAATTTTAGATGATAACTGTACTATTAAATATACCACAAATATTGATGATCTAAATAAAGAAATGCTTCCTAAAGTAAAAGAAATTATTTTAGAAGAAATTGACGAACTGATAAAAGAAAAAAATCTTAAAGTAAAAGAAATAGATTATATCTCTATATATTCTCAAAAAAAACATGTAACTGATGTTTTTATAAATTGTGAATTTCAATCTATTCTATATTCTTTTGAAGTCTTTGCTAAAAGAGAAAATATGTCTATGGAATATTTTGAAAATATCCAAAAAGAAAATATCAGTCCTGATGAAAGAGTAATTTCTTTTGTTAATGATAAGAATGAAAAAGTTACAAGAAAATATATCACTTTAAAAGATGAAAAAAATATTCATTCATCTACATGCTTTGAAATTATAAAAAATAATTCTTCAGTAAAATTAAAAAATATTGCTTCTGATGAAGAATTAATTTTAAATGAAGTTGAATATGATAAATTATCTTTAAAAAATTTTTAAAAATTTATTTATAGAATCAAAGAAGGGATTGCTGTGAAGCAATCCCTTCTTTGAATTTTAACTCATATTTTATAAATCTCTTAGGGGAGAGAATTATCATAATTTATAAAAAAATTTTATATTTTAACCCTGTTCATTTATTATTATACTGTATATTTAAATAAAATGCAAAAAAATTTTGATTTTTTACAGCTCATTTCATCTTATACTAACACAAAATATCTCTTTTTTATATTTCTATTTCATATTTCCATGTATTTATACCACCAAATTCATAAATATTTGTATAGCCAATAAGTCCAAGCTTTGCTGACGCATTTAAACTTCTATGTCCACTTCTGCAATAAACAAAAATGGGAGTATCAAAATCTATATCTAAAATTTCTTCATCATAAATCTCTTCATTTGGAACATTCACTGCACCTTTTATATGACCACTTTCATATTCTGCTTTTGTTCTCACATCTAATATGATATATTCTTTTAAATCTTCCATCATTTCTTTTGCTTTTTCTTGTGATATTCTTTTATATAATTCTTTCATTATTTTACTCCTTTAAATACTTTTTTAGTATATTATACATCAAGGAGCAAATTTAGTCTATCTCCATACTTTTAAAATCTTCTATTTCCCTTTTATTAGAATAAAATTTTTCTATAAAATCTATACTTATATTTTTTCTTTTCATAATTTCTTTTACTTTTTCAAGTTCTTCGTTTCCTAAATGCATAGGAATTGTTTTTTCACAAATTTCTTTTGAATAAAATTTTATATATTCTTCTGCATTAGTATGAACAGGAGTTTTATATATTGTCATCTCATGAAAAACTATATCTGCCTTTTCTATTATATTTTTTATCTCACTATTTTGGCTTAAAGAACAGTCTCCTGAAAACCATAAAGTTTTTTGTTCATTTCCTTTTTTCAATAGAATTTCATATCCAAAAGATTCCATATTTTCAGAATGTTTTACTGTATGACCTTTAAATAATATTTCCCCATCAGTATACTTTGCCACAAAGGTCTCTGAAAAATATTCAACTGTTCTATCTATACCTTCTTTATCAGCTCCCATTAGCCTCATTAATATTTTTATTTCCTCTGCTGATTTTTTCCCTGGAGAAAAAATTTTAAATTCTATATTTGGTCTTATAATTTTCATATAAAAATACAAAGTTGTCAACCCGCCTATATGATCTGGATGAAGATGAGTTATATATACATTAACTTTTCCTTCCTTTAATTCCTCTATTAGATTTTTAACTTTATGAAAATTCATTTCTCCACAATCTATTAAAAATATTTCATCTTTATTATCATCTTTTACTTTTAAGTAAAATGAATTATTTAGATTTTCTTCATCAGAAGAAAAAGCACCTCCATATCCAAGAAGTCCATATTTTATATTTTCCATTTTTTCCTCCTTATATCAATCAACATTTCTATCATATTACTCTTTCTTCACATAAAAATCAATCCTGCTTTTAATTTTTTCTGTTCTTTTTCTCAATTTATGGTAAAATAGTATGAACAATTTATTTAGGAGTACAATATGGCAATTAATTCTATAAAAATGTATATTTCTGAAAAAAACCTTATTCACAACATGGAATACTTAACTTCAAACTTTAATAAAAAAGTTTTAGCAGTTGTAAAATCTAATGCTTATGGACATGATATTAGTCTTATAACTAAGATTCTTTTTAAACATGGATACAAACAGTTTGCTGTTGCCCGTCTTGTTGAAGCTGAAAAAATTATATCAAACCCAGATACATCATCTGCTGAAATTTTAATTTTTGAAAGTATTGGAAAAGAATTTTTAAAATCTATTAAAGAAAACACAACTTTTAATATGTCTATAAATGTTTATGAAGAACTTGAAGAAGCTCTTTCTTATGGAATTCCTCCTGAAAGAATTCAAATTAAAATTGATTTTGGATTTGGTAGAAATGGTATTTCTCTTGAAGAAATTCAAAAGCTTAAAAATTTTATAGAAAAAAATGATTTAAAATTTGCAGGAATTTATTCTCACCTTTTTTCTGTTAATTATGAGGAAGGTCTTGAAATCATAGAAAAATTTACTGAGATTGTTAATTTTCTTGGAAAAGAAAGATTTAATATGATTCATCTTCAAAATAGTGCTGCTGTAGAAAATTTTGGAAGTCTTGATATCACAACACACATAAGAACTGGTATGCTTATTTATGGTCTGCAGGAAGAAGGATTTTTTGATAAAAATTTAAGACAAGTCTTTTCTCTTGAAGGAAAAATTGCAGGAATAAGAAATCTTGAAAATTCAAGATATGTTGCTTACAACTTAAGATCAAATTTAAAAACAGAAAGCTGTAAATACATTGCAAAAATAAAAATAGGATATGGAGACGGCTTTTTAAAACTTAACGAAAATACTAAATGCCTTATTAAAAATAAAGAATTCAATATCACTCTTGTTACAATGGATAATAGTTTTATTGAAGTTGACAGCAGCATTAAAGAAGGAGATAACATAATCTTCTATCCTGATGTTTCTCTTGCTCAGCAGCTTCTTAATATGAATATATATGAACTTCTTACAATTCTTAGTCCAAGAATTGAGAGAGTTCTTATTGATAAATTATAAAAAAGGGACGCCGCGTCCCTTTTTTATAATTTATATTTTTATTCTAGACTTTGTGTTCCTCCACCATTAACTGCTATCACCTGTCCACTTACCCATTTTGACATAGGGCTTGCGAAATATAAAATAGTATTAGCAATATCTATTGTTTCTCCTAAAACTTTTAACGGAGTATTTACAAGCATTTTCTTTTCCATTTCATCTGTAAGAACAGATTTTAAAGCATCAGTTTTTATAGCTCCTGGGGCTATAGCATTTACTCTTATATAAGGTCCTAAATCAACAGCCATATATTTAGTAAGCTGATTTATTGCAGCTTTTGAACTTCCATATACACTCATGTTGTGAGATGTCATCTGCCCTGCCATAGAACTTATATTAATGATAGAACCATATTTGTCCTGATTCATATAAGGTAAACAAAGCTGAGATAATTTATAAATGCTGAATACATTTAATCTATAAATTTTTTCAATATATTCAAGTGTAAGAGTATCAAACTTTTCTCTTCCTCCTCCTCCACCTCCTGCATTATTTACAAGAATATTTATTCTTCCCATAGCTTCTACTGCTTTTTTTACAAGATCTTCAAGTTCTTTTTCTTTTGTAACATCACAAGCTACACCTATAGCTTTTACTCCAAATTTTTGAGCTTCTACAGCTGTTGCTTCTGCTGTTTCAAGATGAAGATCTCCACATACAACATTAACTCCATTTTCTGCTAAAATAAGAGCAGCTGCTTTTCCTATTCCATTTCCTGCTCCTGTTATAATAGCTGTTTTACCTTTTAAACTAAATATATCTTTTTTCAATTTATATCCCTCCTGTTTTTATTTACTTTTCCTCTACTTAATAAGACTCCATTTTTTCCAAAATAGTTATTTAGATTTTTGCTTAAAAGAAAAAAGGGACGCGGCGTCCCTTTTTATAATTTCTTTCTTATTTTCCAATCAGGCATAAATTTTTCTATATAATTATAAAAATCTCTGCTGTGATTTGGGTGCTCTAGGTGTGCTATTTCATGAAGAATAACATACTCAATAAATTTTATATCTCTTTTCATCATTTCAGAATTAAGATTTATATAACCTTTTCTATAATTACACGATCCCCAGTTACTTTTAAGAGTTTTTATTGTAACCTTATTTATTTTCTTCCCTGTCATAGCAAGATATTTTTCAAGTATTGGAATAAAAACTTTTTTCCCTTCTTCCCTGAACCACATATTCACTAATTCATTTTTTATTTTAATATTTTCTGTGTGTTCTGTAAAAAGTATTATTTTATCTTCCTGCTTTTCAACATAATTTTTATCACTTTTTATAAGAACAAAATCACATTCTCTTCCAAGATAAAAAATTTTTTCTCCTGTTTCATATGAAATAGCTTTTGTTTTTCTCTCTGAAATCTCTTTTAATTTCCTCTCAATCCATAATTTTTTTCTTTCAAGAAAATTTTTTATATAAATTTCATTTAATCTTTTCGGAGCTGTTATTTCTATTTCTCCATTTGGTCGTATTTTTAAAATTAAATTTTTTACAGATTTTCTTATTATTTTTATCTGCATAATTCCTCTTATCTGTTTTTTTGAATTAATTGGAAGAGACGGATAAGAAAATGTGTTTTGAAGTCACAAGAAAGCTCAAGTGCTTCTTCTAAATCATACCATTTTCCTGTCAAATCTTCTCCTTCATCAAGATCAAGTTCTTTTTGTTTTATATCATCATTTTTTAACCTTAATATATAACAACTAAGTTTTTCAGCTGTATATCCTGGAGAAATTGCAAGAGCTTGTTTTTCTTCATATATAATATCGTAATCTTCTTTATAGTATCCAGCTTCCTCTGCTACCTCTCTGTAAAGAGTATCTATTGGGACTTCTCCTGGATCAATAAGCCCTGCAACTACTTCAAGAGATTCTCCCATTAGTCCAGGTCTAAATTGTTTTACTAAATATCCTTTTTTGTCATCAACTGATACTATAAGAGCAGCTATAGCACTCTGCTTATCTAAATATTCTAAAGTCATTCCATTTTTAGGGTGTTTCATTTTTTTAGGATTTAAAAACTTAAATTCATCCATTTAAACTCATCTCCTTAATTTTTTCTACATTCATTATAACATAAATTCACTATTATAAACAAATAAAGGAACTGTTACAAATTAATAAAAATAAAATTTTATATCATAAAAATATTCTAAAATTTTATTTTTATAAATTAGAAAATGCAACCGCTCCTTTATCTAAAATTTTTATTTATTGAGATATTTTATAAGTCTTGAACATTTAAATCCATTTTATAAATAACATCTTTTCTTTCTACAATAACCTGAACTTTATCATAAATCTCTTTATCTGCTCTCAGCTTATCTAAAAATTCCTTTGATGGATTTATTGTAATAGGATTTCCTACAGATTTCAACATGCTGTAATCTCCACTTGTGTCTCCATAGGCATAACTTTTTTCCAAGTCAATTCCATATTTTTCACAAAACATATTAAGACTTTTAATTTTGTTTCTTGAATCCCACATAGGACTTATCACACCAGAAAATTTTCCATCTTCCACATGATAAGTAGATCCTTTGTAATCATCTGCGCCCCATTTTTCTGCCATTCTTCTCACAAGAAAATCTGGGCTTCCTGAAATGAAAATAACTTTGTGTCCTTGTTCTTTATGCCACTTTATTCTGTCTCTTGTATATTTATATACTCTGTTTCCTTTAAGTTTCATAACCTGATCTGAAACAAAATCATTATCTTTTACTGAAATTCCTATCATAGCATTTACATAAGTTTCTGTAAGTCTTAAAAGATATCCGTCATAATCTCCTACTCTTTCAGCCCACATCATATATGTATCTCTCACTTTTTCTTCATACTCAAGTGAATCTATAAGCTCATACTTTATCATTTTCTTAAAATGTTCTGTTAAAAGAGAATCTCTGCATATTGTTCCGTCTATATCAAAAAATGCTCCTACCATACAAGTACCTCCTTTTGTGTATATTAAAAAGTATAATATCATAACACAGAAAAAATTTCAAGAAAGTAATATAATTATTTCATAATTATTTTTTCTATATCTATTTCTTTTTCCTGAAGTCCATTTTCAATTAAGAATTTTTGTGTATTTTTTAATTCTTCAATGTCACTTGCTTTTATTTCTGGGTTAAAATCATAAAGAGTATACATTTCAGCAACTTCTTCTTTTGAAAGTCCTGTTTCTTTTGCAACAATTTCTGAAACTTCTTCAAAGTTTGCTTCAATTGAATTTACAGTTTTTCCATTAACATCTATAAATCTTTTTATAATATCTGGATGCTTTTTTAAGAAATCATTGCTTACTGCTGTAACTATTATTCCTTCAACAAGTCCTTCTCCATTTGTTACAACATCTGCTCCGTTTTTTAATGCTCCAAGAGCTACAGGCCCTGCAAGAAGTCCAGCATCAACAGTACCATTTTGAAGAGCTGCTGCTGTTTCAGGTATTCCCATATTTATAAATTCTATATCATCTGCTGTCATATTCCCTTTTGCAAGATATGCAAGAAGAAGCTGATGAAGAATTGTTCCTTTAGGCCCTGCTACTTTTTTCCCTCTTAAGTTTTCAGGAGATACTAAAGTTTTATCCTTTGAAAGAAGCATAAATCCTTTTGGAGAACGGCTGTAAACATTTGTTACTGTAAGTTCCACTCCATTTGAAGCTGCTATAATTGCAGAAGTTCCTCCAAGAGCATGAAGAATCTGAAGTTCTCCTGCTGCAAGAGCCTGTGTCTGTTCTGGCCCTGTTGTAAGATTATGAAATTTTACAGTAATTCCATCTTTTTCAAATTCCTTTCCAAATAAGTTTTGATTTTTTTCTAATATTGAAGGAACATTTAAAGGTGATTTAACATATGTCACATTAAGTTCTTTTAATGTTTCTTTTTTTCCACATCCTCCTGCAAAAATCATAGAAACTGCTGTTAAAGTTAATAATATTTTTTTTATTTTCATTTTTCTTCTCCTAACATTTATATTTTTTAAAATTATTTTTTACAATTTATAATATTTCATTTAAAACCTCTTTTTTCAAATTAAGAAGTTCTATATCACTTATATCCCTTGGATAATCTTTTTCAATTTTAAATTCCTTATATTTTTCCTCGTTAAAAATTATTATTTTCTCGCCTATAAGAACAGCCTCATCAATATTATGAGTTACAAAAATAATTCCCTTTCCTGTCTCTTTATGAATTTTTATAATTTCCTCCTGAAGCTGCCTCCTTGTAAAATAGTCAAGGGCTGCAAAAGGTTCGTCCATTAAAAGTATATCAGGATTATATCCTATAGCTCTTCCTATTGCCACTCTGCTTGCCATTCCTCCTGAAAGTTCTCTAGGATAAAAATGTTTAACATGAGAAAGAGAGATAAGAGAAAGTATTTTATCCACATCAACCTTTTCATCTTTCTCATATATTCTTATATTTTTTTCCACATCAAGCCAAGGCATAAGTCTTGGTTCTTGAAATACCATTCCTATTTTCGCTGCTTTTTCTTTTCCAAGATTATCTATAAATTTTATTTTTCCCTGAGATACATTTTCAAGACCTGCAAGTATTCTTAAAAAAGTTGTCTTTCCACAGCCACTTTTTCCTACAATAACTGTTATTTCATTTCCAGATATTTCAAGATTTATATTTTTCAAAACTTCTTTTTCTGTATCATCATTCTGCTGAAAAAAACTTTTAGATACATTTTCAATTATAAATTTGCTATTCATGATATACACCTCTGTTTCTTATACATCTTTCAACAACTTTAGAACATATAAAATCTGTAACAGAACCAAATATTCCTATTGAAAGAATACCTACAACTATAACATCAGATCTTGACATCTGCTGTCCATCCAGTATAAGATAACCTATTCCTGAAGATGCAGCTATCATTTCAGCCCCAATTATAGATCTCCAGCTATATCCTATTCCAAGTTTTATTCCTGTTAAAATATCAGGAATTGCTGAAGGAAAAATTATTTTTTTAAAAATTTCATATTCAGTAAAATTAAAAACTTTTCCCACTTCTATAAGTTTTTTATCACAGCTTCTTATCCCTTTAAGAGTATTTAAAAAAACAGGAAAAAAAGATGCTAGAACTATTATTATTATTTTTGAAGTTTCTCCTATTCCAAACCATAAAATTATCATAGGTATAAGGGCAAGAGGTGGAGTGTGTCTCATAAATTCCAAAATTCTTTTAAAATAATTATATACTTTCGGAAACATTCCAAATATAACAGCACTTGGAATTCCTATCAAAAGTGTTATAAAAAAACCTGAAAAAATTCTTGTTATACTTATAATAAGATGTTTAAAAAGCTCTCCATTTTTTAAAAGTTTTAAAGCTGAAGAAAGTACTTTCCATGGAACTGGAATTATATAACTGCTCCACCATGAAAAATATGAACCTACAATCCAGATGAATAAAATCAGAAAAAGAAAAATATTTTTTTTAATAAAATTATTGTGCTGATTTAATTTCTTCATTTTTCTCTCCGTTGATAATCGTTTAATATTATTTTAGCACTAAAATATTTAAATAGTCAAATTATGTTTATATGGCAAAAAATAAAAAGGGCTGCTGCATTACTAATTTTATAAGTTCACAGCACCCTTTTAATTATAGTTATCTTAAAAATCCTTGAATTATTTCTTCTTCTGCTTCTTTTTCTGTAAGTCCTAAAGTCATAAGTTTTATAAGCTGAGCTCCTGCAATTTTTCCAATTGCAGCTTCATGAATAAGAGAAGCATCTACATCAGTTGCTTTTAATTGAGGAGTAGCTACAATAACTCCATGATCCATAATTATTGAATCACATTCAGCATGTCCACTGCATTTTGCATTTCCATTTATTCCAAGAACTACTTCTTGATAACTTTTTTCTTTTGCAACTCCACGGCTTATAATATCACAACTACTGTTTTCACCATTTAAGTCTACTTGAATTTCAGCTTTTGCCTGTTGATCTCCTGAAGTTAAAATTTTATCATGAACTATAAGAGAAGAATTTTCTTTTAAAACAGCTTTTGTAACTCTTATAGTATCATCTATTCCTGCAATCTGGGAAGTTTGCATATCCATAAAAGAATTTTCTTCAAGAGTAACTTCTGTTGTAGGATTCATAACTCTTTTTCCTTCACTGCTTCCTTCTCCGTAATGTTTTTCTATATATTTAACTTTACTGTTCTTCCCTATAAAGAAACGGTGGATTCCATCATGACGACTTTCTTCTCCCCCACAGTTATGTATACCACAACCTCCAACAATAGTTATATCACAATTTTCTCCTACGAAAAAATCATTATAAACAACTTCTTTTAATCCACTTTTACTTATTATAACAGGAATATGCACACTTTCATTTTTTGTTCCATCTTTGATTTTTATATCAAGTCCAGGTTTATCTGTTTTTGTTATAATATCAATATTTGATGTTGTATTTCTTAAATCACTTTTTCCATTGCTTCTGATATTATATGCACCCTTTGGCAAAGTTTCAAGTTCAGCAATTTCTAAAAGTATATCTTTCTCTATTCTGTCCATATTTTATATCTCCTTTTAAAATTTATCTGCTAAAACTGAACATTTCATTGGTTCATTATCATCAATTTTTAAAAATTTCAATATATTTTCTTTTGTATCATAATGCTCAACATGTCCATCTTTTAAATAGATAATTTTATCTGCTATTTTTAAAATTCTTTCTTGGTGACTGATTATTAAAATATTTCCAGCTGTTTCTTTATAAAGTTTTTCAAAGATATAAATAAGATTTTGGAAACTCCATAAATCTATACCTGCTTCAGGCTCATCAAAAATTGTAAGCTCTGTTCCTCTTGCAACAGCCATAGCAATCTCTATTCTTTTTATTTCTCCTCCTGAAAGAGTTCCATTTAATTCACGGTCTAAATAATCTCTTGCACAAAGTCCAACTTCACTTAAAATATCACAAGCATGTTTTAAAGATTTATTTTTTTTGTCAGCAAGTTCTAAAAGATCACGAACTTTTAAACCTTTAAAGTGAACAGGCTGCTGAAAAGCATAGCTTATTCCTTTGTTTGCTCTTTCATTTATTGGAAGATTTGTTATATCTTCTCCATTAAAAATAATCTGCCCAGAAGTTGGCTTTACTATTCCCATTATTATTTTGGCAAGAGTTGATTTTCCACTTCCATTAGGCCCTGTTATCACTACAAATCTATCTTCTATTGATAAATTTACATTATCAAGTATTTTTTTTCCATCAATTTCATATGTAATATTTTTTAAAACAATCATTATTATTTAAAGGAGCTGCTATATTTATTTTAAAATACAACAGCTCTCTTAACCTCCTTTGATAAACTATTTAAGAAAATCACATATTTAAGAAATAAATTTTACTATTTCATTTCTCTTTCTATTTTTTCAACATATTGTTCCATTGCATTTTTTTGTAACAGCCAATCTGTTTCAGAACTTTTAGTTTTTTCTTTAAGTTCTTTTTCAATAATTTCAATATTATGTGTTTCTTCTTCTAATCTGCTTTTGATAATTCTTTGTAACATTTTCCCTTTTCCCTCTGTTTCTAAAATAAAATCTTAATTATATACCTATTTTTAGGCATAAAATTATTATAGCACATTTTTGTTTTATTTTTCATTTATTTTATAAAAAAATTACTATGTTTTTATACTTTTCTTATAACAAATAAAAAACTGCACCCTAATAAAAGAATGCAGTCTTATTTATTATTTTTCTACAGGTTCACCATTTTTATAATTATATCTTTCAAAAAGAGTTCCATCTTCGTTATATGACTCAAACACTCCATGAAGTTTATCATTTTTATAGAAGCATTTTTCACGAAGAACTCCATTTTCATAGAAGTATTCATCAATTCCTTCTCTTAAGCCATTTTCATAATATGATTTCTGACGGATAGTTCCATCTTCATAATATGAAATATAATCTCCGTTAAGTTTAAAATTCTTATATGAAATTTTCTCAGAAATATTTCCATTTTCATAATAAGTTTCTATTGTTCCTGTTCCATTTTTCATATCCCATTTATGGCTTACTACTCCATTTTCATAATGGGCTTCACCTTTTCCTGTTCTTAAGCCTTTTTCATATTTGCTTTCTTCAAGAATATTTCCCTCTTCTGAATAATAAGTATATTTACCATCAATAAGCCCATCATCATATTCTGTTTTTAATTTTATATTTCCGTTTTCATAATAATAAACAGCTTCTCCATGTGGTTTATCTTTTTTATATTTTATTACTTCACTTGGCTGCCCATTTTCATAATATTCAGTTGTTTTTCCATGAAGTTTTCCTTTTCTATATTCAGATGTAAATTTAAGCTGATCTGATCCTTCATAATAAGATTCTGAAACTCCTGTAAAAGGTTTATCCTTTTCAGCCTCATATACAAGATTGTCTTTATAAATAAGCTTATCATCATTTACAATATTCTTATAGTTCATTGCCATAATTACAAGCCCTATAAGAATTCCTCCTATAAGAGGCCCCCATTTTTTTCTCATAATTTTCCTCCTGTAATGTTCTTATACTGACAGTCTACTTCATTTTTTAAAAAATATCAATTAAAATCCTCTCTCTGCCATAGCTTCAAGTTTTGCTATTCTATCTTTTGTTGATGGGTGAGTACTAAAAAGAGATGCTATTTTATCTCCTGAAAGAGGACTCACTATAAACATATTTTCCATAGCAGGATTTGTATTCATAGAATTTCTTCTTACTCCAGCTTCAAGTTTTCTTAAAGCATTTGCAAGATAAAGAGGATTTCCACTTATCTGTCCTCCAAAAGCATCAGCCTTGTATTCTCTTGTTCTTGAAATACACATCTGAACAAGCATAGCAGCCATAGGAGCGAAAATTGCAACTCCTATAAGAGCAATAGGGTTTCCTCCTTCATCATCTCTGTCTCTGTTTCCTCCAAAAATTGCAGCCCATTTTGCCATATTTGCCAAGAAAGCAATTGCAGCAGCAAAAGTTGCAGCAACTGTTCCTATTAAAATATCTCTATGTTTCACATGCCCTAACTCATGTCCTATTACTCCTGCAAGTTCATTGTCGTCCATAATATCAAGAAGTCCTGTTGTCACTGCAACAGCTGCATGATGAGGATTTCTTCCTGTTGCAAAAGCATTTGGCTGACTCTGATTAATTGTATACACTTTTGGCATAGGAAGTCCTGCTCTCTGTGTAAGATTTTTTACAATTCTATATACATCTGAATTTTCTCCTGCTGGTTTTGCATTATACATACTTAAAACTATTTTATCACTGTACCAATAAGAAATAAAATTAGTAAAAGCTGCAAAAACAAGAGCAAAATATACTCCGTTTGTTCCTCCTATAAGATTTCCTATGAGCATTAAAATAAATGTCATAACCCCCATAAGTAAAAATGTTTTTAAATTACTCATTTTATCTTTTCCTCCCAATATATCACTAATATTTTTAACAATATTTGATAAAAAATGATACCATAAATTTCGTTAAGTTTCTATACTTTTTATAGTATAATATTAAAAAGCAGAAATAAAACTGTTTTAATTAATATTTAGATGATAAAAATCAAAAAAATGTTTATTTATAAAAACAAAGAGTTTAAAGAAAGAGATGAATTAAAATGAAAAATATAAGTGAAAACAAAAAAAATATTATAAGAGGAGTAATTGATATAGGGACAAATTCATGCAGACTTTTCCTTGCTGAAGTTGAAAAAAATGAAAATGAAGCTATTATAAAGAAAAAACTATATAAAGAAACTCAGATTACAAAACTTGGAAAATTCATAAATCCTGACAGCACAATACAAGAAGAAGGAATGAACATTGTAACAAATGTCATAAAAAAATATGCTGAAAAAGCTAGGGAATATAATGCTAATGAAATTATAGGATTTGCAACCTCAGCAACAAGAGAAGCTGCAAATAAAGATATATTCTTAAAAAAAATCTATGATGAAACAAAGGTAAATATAAAATGTATCTCAGGAGAAGAAGAAGCTCATCTTACTTTTTCAGGGGCTGTAACAGAATTTAAAAATCCTGTTGTACTTTTTGATATAGGAGGAGGAAGCACTGAAATTATCTTCGGGGATAAAAATGAAATTAAGTTCATTAAAAGTTTTAAAGCAGGTGCAGTAAGAGAAACAGAAACATTTTTTAAAAATGATTCCTATGAAAATATTAATAAATGTATAGAAAGTCTTAAAGAAAGACTTTCTGAAATTGAACCTCTGAAAAAATATTCTTTTGATCTTGTAGGAGTAGCAGGAACTGCTACTACAAATGTAAGTGTAAAAGAAAAAATGCTTAAATATGACAGCGAAAAAGTACATGGCTATGTACTTACAAAAGAAGATGTAGAAAAAAATCTAAAAAAATATTTAAGTGTAAACCTTGAAGAAAGAAAAAAAATAACAGGTCTTCAGCCTCAGAGAGCTGACAGTGTAATAAGTGGTACTATTATTATACTTGTTATTATGGAGCTTCTTAATAAAGATACATTCATTGTATCAGAATGTGATAACCTTGAGGGAGCAATGTCTAAAACAAATCTTTAATTTTAATAACTCTGATTTTAAATAACTAAAAAAGGGGGGAATCAAGTGAAAACTTTTCATTATATTGTTAAAGGAATGGTACAACATGTGGGATACAGATTTTATGTAGGTATGAGAGCTAAAAAACTTGGTGTCTGTGGAAAAGTAAGAAATCTTGATAACGGCGATGTAGAAGTTTTTGTTCAAAGCTCTGATTCTGAAAAACTTGAATTAGTAGAATCTGCTATCTATAAAGGCTCTCCTTTTGGACATGTTGATGAAGTTATAAGAGATATCCTTGATTTAGAAGAAATGGACGATTTCCAAATGATTTACTAAATACAGTGATATAAAATTATTTTTAATTTACTTGTAAAAGTGATATTATATATAAGTAAAATTTTTTATTTTAAGGAGGGATAATTAATGAAATTTAAGTTAGACAGATGTTCAGTAGGTGGCTGAGCAGGGAAGATAGGACCAGAGGTTCTTTCAAAAATATTAAATGATATCCCTGCTGTAAAAGATAAAAATCTTATTGTGGGATATGAAAAATCAGATGATGCTGCTGTATATAAACTTACAGATGACATTGCAATGATTCAGACTTTGGATTTCTTCACACCTATGGTTGAAGATCCATACATATTCGGACAAATAGCAGCTGCAAATTCACTAAGTGATGTGTATGCAATGGGAGGTATTCCTAAAACTGCTATGAATATTGTATGTTATCCTGAAAAAGAAGATATTGCAGGTCTTGGAGAAATACTTAAAGGAGGAGCTGAAAAAGTTCGTGAAGCTGGAGCTGTCCTAAGTGGAGGACATTCTATCCATGATCCTGAAACAAAATACGGACTTTCTGTAACAGGTATTGCTCACCCTGATAAAATTTTAAAAAATTATGGTTCTCAGACAGGAGATGTATTAGTGCTTACAAAACCTTTGGGTACTGGAATTATAACAACTGCTGCAAAAGTAGGAGAAGCTAAAGAAAAACATATGGAAGAAGCCATAAAAAATATGACTGCCCTTAATAAATATGCAGGAGAAATAATGATAAAATATCCTGTAACTGCATGTACTGATATTACAGGATTTGGCTTCCTAGGTCATCTCTATGAAATGGCACATGCTTCAGAAAAAACTTTTGTTATTGAAAGCGAGCTTGTACCATATATAGAAGGAACAAAAGAATATGCAAAAGAATTCTTCACAACAGGAGGAGGTCAGAAGAACAGAAAATATCTTGAAGGAAAAATTGAACTTGATAATATTCCTTTCTGGCTTGAAGAAATTTTATTTGATCCTCAAACATCTGGAGGACTTCTTTTTTCTATTCCTTCTGCTTATGTAAATAATATTATGAAGGAATTATCTTCTCTTGAAATAAAATCTGCTGTTGTAGGAACTGTAGAAGATTTGAAAGAAAAAAATATTATTGTGAGGTAATTAAACTATGAAGAGGGAGTTACTAAGAAAACTGCCAAGAGTAGATTCCCTTCTAAAACATAAAGAATTAGAAGAATATGGAAAAAATATTGATTATTATACTTTCTCAGATTCTATAAAAAAAGGGATAACCTTTTTTCGTGAAGAAATTTTAAATGATAATATATCTTCATTTGAAGAAAAAGATGTAATTGAAAAAATTAAAAGTATCATAAAAAAAGAAGCTTGTTACAGTCTAAGAAAAGTAATAAACGGAACAGGAACAATTATTCATACAAACCTTGGAAGAGGTATCTTTTCCAAAGAAACAGGAAAACATCTTTTTGATATAGTAACTTCATATTGTAATCTTGAATATGATATTGAAAATGGGAAAAGAGGTTCTAGAATTTCCCATCTTGAAAAACTCATTTGTAAAATAACAGGTGCAGAAGGAGCACTTGCAGTAAATAACAATGCTGCAGCTGTTGTTCTGTGCCTTAATGAGTTTGCAGAAGGAAAAGAAGTTATTGTTTCAAGAGGAGAGCTTGTAGAAATTGGAGGCTCTTTCAGAATTCCTGAAATAATGAAATTTGCAGGAGTATTTTTAAAAGAAACAGGCACAACAAACAAAACATATATTGAAGACTATGAAAAAGCTGTAAATGAAAATACTGCTGTGCTTATGAAAGTTCATACATCTAATTATAAAATCAATGGATTTACCCATGAACCTAAAAGAGATGAAATAAAAAAACTCGCCAAAGAAAAAAATCTTATCTCAATAGAAGATTTAGGAAGTGGAGTTCTTGTTGATTTTTCAAAATATGGAATAAAAAAAGAAACAACGGTTCAAGAAGTTATAAAATCAGGAATTGATATTGTAACTTTCAGTGGAGACAAACTTCTTGGAAGCTGTCAGGCAGGAATTATTGCAGGAAGAAAAGATCTTATTGAAAGGCTTAAAAAAAATCAATATTTAAGAACTGTAAGAATAGATAAAATGGGAGCTGCTGTTTTAGAGCATACTCTTAGAATGTATCTTGATGAAAGAGAAGCTGTAAAAAATATTCCTGTGTTAAAATATATTACTGAAGATACTTCTCTTGTAAAAAGAAGAGCTGAAAAACTTTCTACTCTTCTTAATAAAAAAAACATTCATAACAAAGTCATAGAGACTGAAGCAAATGTTGGAGGAGGAGCTCTTCCTGAAGAAAAACTGAATAGTTTTGGAGTGGAATTTCTTATAGATATTCCTGCTTATGAAATTGAAAATAAGCTTAGAAAAGCAGATACAGCTATAATAGGAAGAATTGAAAAAAATAAATTTATCTTGGATATGAAAGCTATAGAGGAAGAGGAAATTGAGTTTACAGCTCATACTATATCTTCTGTGCTGGGAGAATAAAATTTATGAAAAATATTATAATAGGAACTGCTGGGCATATTGACCACGGAAAGACAACTCTTATTAAAAATCTTACTGGAAAAGATACTGATACTCTTCCTGAAGAAAAAAAAAGAGGTATTACTATTGATATTGGTTTTTCATATCTTGAAATTTCTGAAAATAAAAAAATTGGAATTATTGATGTTCCAGGACATGAAAAATTTATAAAAAATATGATTGCAGGAATATCAGGAATAAATTATATTATTCTTACTGTAGCATGTGATGATGGAGTTATGCCTCAGACAGAAGAGCATTTTAACATTGCAGAACTTCTTGGTATAAAATATGGAGTTATAGTTCTTACAAAATGTGATTTAGTAAATGAAGAACAAAAAAGTCTTGTTAAAAAAGAGATAAAAAACCTTGTTAAAAATTCTTTTTTAGAAAATGCAGAAATTTTAGAAACTTCTGCTAAAGATAAAAATTCATATGAAAAACTAAAAAACTTTCTTATAAAAGATATTGAAAAATGTGAGAAAGAAGATAAAAAAAGCGAAGAAAAAGATTTTAGAATGTATGTAGACAGAGCTTTTTCTGTAAAAGGCTTCGGAACTGTTATTACAGGAACTGTGCTTCAGGGAGAAATATCTGTTGGAAACTCCTTGTATACTTATCCTCTAAACAGCAAAGTCCGTATAAAGTCTATAGAAAATCATGGAATCAGGCTTGAAAAAATAGAAGAGGGAAACAGATGTGCCTTAAATATTTCTGATATAGAAAAAGAAAATGTAAAAAGGGGAAGTATTGTATCTTCAGCACCTGATTTTAAATCTTCTGATATTATTGATGTAATGTTTGAACCTTTGTCAAATGTTTCAGTAAAGAATAATCAAAAGATAAAAGTTTATTTTGGTACAAGAGAAATTTTAGGTAAAATAAAAATTTTTACAGAAAATTCTCAATTTATAAAAATAAATGACAAGAAAATAAAACACCCTGCACAAATTTATCTTGAAGAAAAAGCAGCTCTTATTTATAAAGAAAAAGGTATTATAAGAGATTCTGTTTCAGGAAAAATTTTAGGAGGAGTAAAAGTATTAAATCTCTCTTCTGAAAAAATAAAACAAAGTAATATTTTATATGCAGAAAAACTTATAAATATTTATAAAGAAGATGAAACTTTTGAAAATAAAAAAGACAGTGCTTATTTAAAAAATATTCTTGAAAACTTTCATAAGTTTTCTCATCTTGAAAGAGGAATATTAAGAGCTGAACTTAAAAATAAATATTTTAAAGATTTCTCACATAAAGATTTTAAAAAGTTTATAGATGAAAATATCATAAAAAATGAAATTAAATCTGAAAAAATTTATGAGAGAGAATATCTTTCTCTTAAAGATTATAAAATAAAACTTACAAAAGATGAAAAAGAGCTGAAAGAAAAAATCTTTAAAATTTACAAAGAAAGTAGATTTATTCCTAAAAAACAGAGTATAATAGAAGGAGACTTTCTTAATGCAGAAAATTTCAGAAATATTCATAACTATCTTTATGAAGAAGGAATGATTATTTTCTTAGAAAATGATTTCTATATTTTAAAAGGTTTTCTTAAAGAAGCTGAAAAACTTATAAAAGAATATCTTAAAGAACATGAAAAAATAACTCTTTCTGAAACAAGAACTCTTCTAAATATTGACAGATTATCAGCTGTTATGATTTTAGAAAAACTTGATAAGTTAAAAATTACAGAAAGAAATAAAGATTACAGAATTTTATATAAAGGAGAAAAACATGATTAAAGTAAATGCAATAGGTGAAGTTTGTCCTAAACCTGTAATAATGACTAAAAAAGCTTTAAAAGAAATAGAAAGTGGAGTTGTTGAAGTAAGTGTTGACAATGAAACTTCTAAAGAAAATGTTCAAAAAATGGCAAAAGAAATGGGACATAAATTTGAAACAAAAGAAGAAAATGGTGTTTTTATTATCACTATAACAAAAACAGGAGAAACTGAAAAATCTGCTGAAAAAGAAGAAAATATTGTTGTTTCAATAGGATCTGACAAAATGGGAGAAGGAGAAGATGAGCTTGGAAAAATACTTATAAAAGGATTTATCTATGCTCTTACTGAAGCTGAAACTCTTCCTAAAACAGTTCTTCTTTATAATAAAGGAGTGCTTTTAGCATCAACTTTTGAAGATACTGTTAAAGATTTAAAAGTTCTTGAAGAAAGAGGTGTTGAAATTTTATCTTGTGGAACTTGTGCAAACTTCTATCATGTACAAGATCAAATAAAAGTAGGAACTCTTACAAATATGTATACTATCCTTGAAAGACAAATGAAAGCTGCAAAGGTAATAAAACCATGATAAGAGATGAAAAATTTTTAATACTTTCTGCAGAGTCTACACACCTTATAATTCAGCTTGAAAAAAATCTTCTGGATAAAAATATTCCATGCAGAGTTATACCTCTGCCTACAGAAATTTCTGCAAACTGTGGACTTGCTGTAAGAGTTGAAACAGAATATACTGATAAAATTAAAAATATAGTAAAAGATGAAGATATAAAAGTTACAATTTCTCTTGTGGAAAAACACGGCTTAAAAAAACATATAGAAAAGATACATGAAGTAGTTTAGGGGGAATAATTTGAAGTTACAAAGAAAAATATTGACAGGTATTATGACATTTATAATGTTTACATCAGTTCTTTATGGAGCAGAACCGAAAAAAACAGAAATCAAAGTTGTAAAGCTATATGATAATAAAATACCCGAAAATATAAAAACAGATATAAAATATAAAGGTGATGATCTTCCAGAATTACTTGACTATATTTTCATAAAAACAAAGTATGGAAATGTAAGAAAATTTCCTACTGGTTCATCACCAGTTATTTATCAAGTACCTTTTAATCATAAACTTCAGGTTCTTGAAAAAAGAAGCCAAAAAGGCTCTACAGAATCTTTCTGGTATAAAGTACAAACACCAAATGGCATAGGATATATTTCTTCTGTTTATTGTGAAGACAGAAGTTTTAGATTTGAAAAAATGCTTGAAAGAATACAAAATGTAGAAAAATTTATTGCAGATAATAATGAAGCTGGAATAAAACTTGCATCAACAAATTCATATATTCCTAATCCATACAATAAAGATATGCTTAGAATAAAAGATAAATATGGAACTTCACTTGATCAAAATATCATTGGAAAATATAATGATGAAAAGATATATATTCCTGACAGATCTGTTCTTTCTGTTTTAAGTGAAGGGAAAAAAGAAGCTGAAGTAAGAGTTGAAGGAATAAAAGAATTCCCTCTTGTTATTGAAAAAAAATATCTTACAGAAAGGCCAAAAATATCTTCTGGATTTAAAAAAGCTATTGTTGCTGATATAGATAACCAAAACCTTGCTGCTTTTGAAAAAGTTGGAGATGAATGGGTTCTTATATCATATATTTATGGAAAAACAGGTATAGAAAGCATTTTAGGATTTGAAACACCAAGAGGTTCTTTTATTGTACCTATGGTAAAATATGAAATGGGATACAGAGGAAACTTCGGAGAAGACTTAGGAATTGCAAGATATGCTATAAGATTCAGTGGAGGAGGATACCTTCATGGAACTCCTGTAGATTATCCTGAAGAACCTAACAAAGAGTTTTTCCTTGCACAAAAAGAAACAGGGCTTGGAACTTTTAAAGGAACAAGAAAATGTATAAGAAATACAGTAAGCCATGCTAAATTTCTTTTTGAATGGATACTTGGAGAAAACAATAAAAATGTTGCAAGCAATGAACAATATCCTAAAGAAAATGTAATGTTTATAATTTTCTAATATCTTAAACAGAGAATAAAATTCCATAAATAAAAACTGGAGTTTTATTTTCTGTTTATTTTTTTACGGAGGAATATTTTGAATATTTTAATAACAGGAGCTACAAGAGGGATAGGCTATCATATGGCCTTATCTTTTATAAAAAAAGGGCATAAAGTTTTCGGTATAGGAAGAAACTGGGATAATTTCTATAAAGCAGAAAAAAATTTTAATAATATGTTTATCCCAATAAAAGCTGATATAGAAAATTTCCACGAAAGAATAAAAATCTTCAGCTGGCTTAAAGAACAAAATATAAAAATTGATGTTCTTGTAAATAATGCTGGAATTGGAAGCCTTGGAAGATTCCAGAATATAAGCTGGAAAGAAAGCAATGAGGTTATAAATCTTAATATAACAGCCCTTACCCATATGACAGAACTATTCCTTAAAAATCTTGAAAATAAAAATATTTCTGAAGGTACTGGAATAATTAATGTTTCTTCTACTGCTGCTTTTCAAAGTGGAGGCCCTTATGCTGCTGTTTACTATGCTTGCAAAGCCTATGTAAAATCCTTTACAGCAGCTCTTTATGAAGAACTTCACAGTCAAAATATAAAAGTCATGTGCCTATGCCCCGGCCCTGTAAAAACAGATTTTAAGGGAATGAAATATGCTAAAAAAAGTTTTTATATAATGACTCCTGAAAAAACTGCAGAAATAGCAGTAGAAGATTATTTTAAAAATAAAGATATTTCTGTTCCTGGATTTATCAATAAATTTTTAACTTTTACTTCTAAATTTATACCAAGAAAAAAAGAACTAAAAATAATAAAAGAGATTCAAAAGAAAAAAATTTAAAATTTTAAGGAGGATTTAACTATGTTAGAAGTTGGAAAAAAAGCACCTGATTTTTCTCTCCCTGATCAAAACGGAGTAATGCACAAACTAAGTGATTATCTTGGAAAAAAAGTTATCCTATATTTTTATCCAAAGGATAATACTCCTGGATGTACAAAACAAGCATGTGGTTATTCTGAAAGATATCCTTTATTTACAGAAAAAAATACTGAAATAATTGGTATCAGTAAAGATACTGTTGCTTCTCATAAAAGATTTGAAGAAAAACAAAATTTAAAAATCACAATTCTTGCAGATCCTGAATTAGAAGTAATAAAAGCATATGATGTGTGGAAAGAAAAAAAACTATATGGAAAAGTTTCTTTAGGGGTAGTTCGTACTACTTATCTTATTGATGAAAATGGAATTATCATAAAAGCAAATGATAAAGTTAAAGCTGCTGATGATCCTGAAAAAATGCTTGGAGAAATATAATGAAAATTATTATATCTCCTGCTAAAAATATGTCACAGGAAAATATATCACTTAAATATGATAGTCTTCCTCTGTTTTTAAAAAAATCTGAAGAAATATTATCTGTTTTAAAAGAAAAAACAGTTTCTGAACTTCAGAATATCTGGAAATGCAGTGATAAACTTGCTGATGAAAACTTTGAGCGTATAAAAAGCATGAATTTAAAAGATAACTTAACTCCTGCAATTCTTACATACGAAGGAATAGTTTTTCAACATATAGTTCCTGCCCTTTCTTATGATAAAAATATAAAATATCTTCAGGAAAATCTAAGAATCCTTTCAGGGCTTTATGGTTTTTTAAAAGCTTTAGACGGAATTACTCTTTATCGTCTTGAAATGCAGTCAAAACTAAAAGTCAATGAATTTAAAAATTTGTATGATTTCTGGGGAATAAAATTATACAAAGAAATAAGTGATGAAAGTAAAACTATAATAAATCTAGCTTCAAAAGAATATTCAAAATGTATTGAAAAATTCTTAAGCAAAGATGATAAGTTTATCACTTGTTCTTTTGTTGAAATGTCAGGAGAAAAACTTGTTGTAAAAGGAACATATTCAAAAATGGCAAGGGGAGAAATGGTTCGTTTTATGGCAGAAAATAATATTCAAAGTCCTGAAGAATTAAAAAAATTTAATTCTTTAGGTTATGTTTTCAGAGAAAATTTATCTTCTGAAACTGAATATGTTTTTGAAAGAATCTTTTAGTCTGCCAGTTTTTCCCTGTGTGTGTAATATATATTAATCAACTATAGAGTAATCTACTATAGAATAATCTTTGTCATGACATTTTGTCATGAGGGGCATGACAAATTGTCATGAGGGTTATGACAAAATGTCATATGAATTTTTTGGGCACGCCCTTTATATATTTATTTATGATTTTACTAGTATGATTATTACTAGAATGATCTTTGGTATGAAAATTTTTCATGGGGGGCATGAAATTTTTTCATTACCCCCTTGAAGATTTTTCATGGGGTAAAGTTATAAATATTTTATTATCTTATCTGGAAAAACTTTTTTCAAAAAAGTTATGATACTGTTTACTTTAACAGAACATATACCTTCACAGAAAAAACATGGAACTTCTCCCTTTTCAACTCCGTTTAAAATAATATCAACATCAATATTTAAAAAATCGGCTAGAATACATGGCTCTGCAAGAACCCCAAGATTTTTTAAAATTTTAGAGATATATCTGTATTCATCTATCCCTTTTGTTCCAAAAGGGACATGGGATTCAGGTTTTCTTGAATATTCTGAACAATTTTTAAAAAATATATCAATCTCTTTTTCAAGTTGTTCAGGAGTTTTTCCACTTTTATAAAAACTTTTGTAATTTATCTGCTTAATATAATTTATTTTTTTAAGATAACCTTTGTCATCTAGTCTTAAGAGTTCGCAATCGTCTTCTTCAATTTCTTCTTCATCATTCTTTAGCTGTTTTTTTGGATTTTTCATACTTTATATCTCCTTATTAAAAAAATTAAGAAAGAGAAATTTCCCTTGTAAGAAGCATATGCGAATGAATTATATAAAATAATTTTTTAAAAGTCAAAGAAAAAAAGTTTTAAAAATCAACCAAAAGTGAAAAAAAGAAAATAAAAAACTAATCAATTTTTAAAAAATATTTTTGTAAATAATGAAAAAATTACTAAAAGCAAAGGTATATAAAATGGGCAAAAAAAGAGCATAAAAAACAAAAAAATTTTTTTGAAAACTTTTTTTAAAAAAACGGTATTGACAATTAAAAGTATCAGGACTATACTTAAGAAAAGGTATGGGGATAAGTGTATAAGAAATTTTAACTATTTAAACAGCTTAAAAAATATAAAATAAGCTGTTTTTTTTATTGTTTTTTTTGAAATTTTAATAAAAAAATAGTCTTTTTCTTATGATTTCTTCTTGTTTAATAAATTAAAAGTAATTATACAGAGTTTAGAGGGGGAAAACTTTGTATTTACTTAATATTATTTTTTAAAAATGGTATTTATTTTACAGGAGGATAATTTATTATGGGAAAAAGTTATATTGAAAATTCACTTAAAAGATTTCTTAAAAGAAAAGTAAAAATTACATTGGGGTTAGTAGTTACTTTTCTTATTACAGGAATGGTTTCTTTTGCAGAAGAAGCAAATCCATATAAAGAAGGAACTATTGAATATCACAAATGGGAAGCAGAAAAAGCCTTAGAAGGTACATTCTTAAATGGAAAGGGAACTAATTCATTATCTGAGTTAAATGGAAAAACAGATAATGATTATACAATCACAATAACAGAGGAAAATGGAAATAGCAAAATATCAGTTGGGAACCTAGCTGCTGATATTAGTGTACCAAATCAATATATTTCAAATAATATTTTAAATAATTTAAAAAATATAAATTCTGCAAATTCAAATACAGAAAATAATTTTGGAATATTAAAAGCTAGTGGTTCTTTAATAAATAATTATGGAATAATAGTTGGAGGACAAACATTAAAAAATAACTATGGACTTATTTTAGGTGGACAAGTAATTTCTGAGGAAGGATATAATCACGGAATAATAATCAGGAACGGAAGTTCAGCTGTTCAAACTATTAATGGTGGAAATGGATATAACTATGGAGTTTTAAATGCCACTTCTACTAATCGTGGACAAGATATTCAAAAAGGGATAGGTTATAACTATGGTCTTATAAAAACCACAGGGGCTAAAGGACAGGTAACAAATAATTCAGCAGGAAGCGAAGCATATAATTATGGATATATTATTTCTCAAAGCCAAGGACAGTATATTAATACTAAAAATGGACATGAAGGAGGGAATACTTATAATTATGGAACTATTT
Source organism: Fusobacterium perfoetens (assembly GCF_021531595.1). Taxonomy (NCBI): domain Bacteria; kingdom Fusobacteriati; phylum Fusobacteriota; class Fusobacteriia; order Fusobacteriales; family Fusobacteriaceae; genus Fusobacterium; species Fusobacterium perfoetens. The sequence continues at coordinate 118,219 of NZ_JADYUD010000003.1, read as the reverse complement.
TAACAACAAAAGGAATAAATATAGCAAATACAACTACTTCTTCAACAGCCTATAACTATGGTGTTGTTATAAATAATAATAAAAAAGATGATACTATTTATTCAGGAAAAGTTAATGACAGAGGAATAATTATTTATAAAGATATATCCGGTAAAGATTTAAGTTTAGGAACAGGAGAGATTAAAGGTGTTGTTTTGAAAGCTGGAAGTATTGACAATGAAACAGGAAAAGTAACAGGAATTACATATGATGAAAATAATAATACAAAAGTTATTAATCTTACAAATGAAAGCAGTAAAGATGTAAATACAGCTTTAAAAAATGATACTTCTAAAACAACTGTTTATACTCAGAATACAACAGCTGAAATAACAGGAAATATGATAAATGATTTAGCAGGAAAAACTTTAACAGGTGTAGTTGACAGTTCAGCAGGAGATAATACAACTTTATATAAATTTACAGGAAATGGAAATGCTCTTGTTTTAGATGATACAGTTATAACAGGTTATTTCCAAAAAGCAGGAACTCTTTTAGATGTTACAGATAAAAAATTAGTTATAGGCGGAGGAACTGTAATAAATGCTGTTCAAGAAGATTTTACAACAGGAGCAACAGCTGTAAAACTTGGAAAAGATGGAGTTCTTACAGTAATAGGAACAGGACAAGTAATAGGAAAAATTGATGGTGGAAAAAATGATAATACTCTTGTTGAAAATATAGCTCTACAAGATACAAAAGGAGTTACAGATATAACTGCTGAAACTTTAAAATTAAGAAATGCTGATGAACATGAAGAAATTTTAGTAGATGCAGGAAAAAATTATACAGATGTTAAGTATAAAGAAGTAAATGTTAAAAAAATGGAGCTTGATTTTACAACAGGAGATGATAAAGCTAATATAGTTAATATACTAAATGCTTCTGAAATAGGAGAAATTGACGGAAGTTCTTCAACTGAAAAAATAGAACTTACAGTTGACAGTACAGAAAATATTGGAAATATTACTTTAGGGCAAAATGATGATAAATTTACTGTAACAAATTCTGCTCATAATGGAATAATTGATATGGGAACAGGAAATGACGAATTTAATGTTTCTCTTGGAGCAGTAGAAGCTGAACATAAAAAAGAAGCAGGAAATACTTTTGACTATAAAGTAAATGGAGCTGAAAAAATAATTCTTAATGGAGAAGGTTGGCATATAGGAGAAAATGCAGAACTTAACGGAGGAACTACAACAAAAGCTGGAGAAAAAACAGAACTTCACATTGCAGATAAAGGTTCTCTTCATGTAGATATGAATAATAACTATGGAAAAGGAAATGTTACTACTTCTCTTGATAAAATGGCAAGTGGAGCTGATTTATCAGTTACAACTGGAACTGATGCTGAAGTTAAATTTGTTGTAGGAGATAAATTTAATGTTTCTCAAAAACAATTTAATGTTGCAGAAAATTATAGTTTTAAAGATGATACTAATATTAAAGCAGCTGTAATATTTAAAGGAACTGGAAAAGATGGAGCAGTTGAAGAAAAAGATGGAAAAATTGCTCTTACTGTAAAAGATGCAACAGAATATAATGGACAACTTGATGACTATAAATCTGTTTATGATGCAATGCTTGGTGGATTATCTGGAAATCAAGAATTAAGAGATGCTGTAAACTATTCAGATGAAAGTAAACTTGTTGGTATGATAACAAAAGCAGGAAACACTGCTGAAGCATTCTATACAACAGGTTATGCTGTAACAAAAGATGTAACTGATACTTATATGTCTGTTGTTGATGATTTTGGAAGAAAAGCAGGAAAAGGAGAATGGATTGCATTTGGTACATATGTAAATTCTGACACTGAATTTGACGGTGGAAAAGCTTCTAAAGGATATGATGGAGATATTACAGGAACTGTTGGTATGCTTGAATATGGTATAAATGATACAACATCATACGGAGTTGTTTATGGACAAGGTGACACTGAAGTTGATATTCAAGGTGGAGGAAAACTTGACGGAGATAACACTTACTTTGGTGGTTATGTAAAACATAGAACTCAAGGTGGATTTGATTTAACAGGAAATGTTGGATATACTAAGAGTGAACTTGATTTAAATCTTGCAACATCAGCTGGTGTTTATAATATGATTACAAGTGGAAAATCTGATGCAGATGCTTTAACATTTGCTTTAAAAGGTAAAAAAGATTATTTAGTAACAGATACAGTAAAACTTCAGCCAGTATTTGGTGCAAGATACACTCTTATAAATCAAGATGCTGTTGAAAGCAGTGATGCAAACTACAGAATGGACGAACAAGATGTAACAATCTTTGAAGGAATGTTTGGAGGAAATGCTGTAAAAGAATTTGATTTATACAATGGAAAACTTTCTCTTTCTGTTGGAGCAGAATATGTTCTTGCTGATGTAAGTAAATCAGATGATGCAAGATATACTCTTTATGGAAAAGAAATAGCTCTTACAGGAGAAGAAGATATTGCAGATAACAGAATTGAAGGTCATATTGGAATTGACTACGAACACGAAAGTGGTGTTGGTGTAGATACAAAATATGAAATGATTTGGACAGATAAAGGAGATAACTCAAGAGTAACAGCAGGAATCTCTTATAGATTTTAATAAATAAAATCTTAACTAAATAAGCACCCAAATAAAATCCTTAATAAAAGCAGAACTCAGTCTTGGTGTTTTATACACTGGGGCTGAGTTTTGTTTTTTTGATAAAAAAATCTCATAAACCTTATCTATTTTTTTATCAGTTATAACTTATAAATTTCTAAAAAATAAAACTTAAAAAGAGAGCAGTTTTACTGCTCCCTTTTTCAACTAATATTTTATTTTTTCTTAGAGACTACTTTATAAAGTTTCCATCTATCGTGAAGCCACATCCATTGTTCAGGGTAACATGTAATAATATCTTCCATAATTGAAATAAGTTTTTGAGTAGTAAGATGGACATTTTCTTTAAAAGATTTATCTTTATCATTTATAACATCTATCTTTTTAAAATGCACACTTGTTGTGTTATCCCTGTTAAAAGTACAGTAACCAAGAATAAGAGGTCTGTCATATCTTAATGCAAGAGTTGCTGCACCTGTAGGAGATACTGTTTCTGCTCCGAAAAATTCAACAGTAGTTCCTTTGTCTCTATGATCTGAAAAAAGTGCAATATTTTTTCCCTCTTCAGCATATTCAAAAAGCTCTCTGCTTGTTTTTTTACTTTTCTCTAAAAGAGTGATATTAAGATGTTTTCTGTTTTCAGAAATATACTTATTAAGATATGGGTTTCTTTGTTTTTTTGCAACAGTGACAAAAGGATATTTTTCTGAAAATTTAAGCATAGATTCCATATTTCCAAAATGCATTGTAGCAAAAACAACAGGGCCTTTTAAACACTCTCTTTCAACAATTTCCATTCCATGAATACGGAAATTATCATCATTTTTCATATATTCTTCCAGCCATATAGTTCCTAGAAATGCTTTTCCCATAGTTTTATATGACTGAACTGCTATTCTCTTTCTTTCTTTTTCTGATTTTTCAGGAAAAGCAAGTTCAAGATTTGCAAGAGTTGTTATTCTTCTTGATTTTATAAGCCAGTATCCTAAAACTGCAACTTTTTCTCCCACAGAAAAACGAGCTTTTTCAGGAAGCATTAAAAGAAATCCTCTGAATGCCCTGAAAATTCCATACTGGAGTTTATATATTAATTTTTTCATTTTTCCTCCACTTTTAAAATATACAACTTATCATACATTAAATTATATCATAAAAATCAGATATATGACTATACAGAAATACAAAAAATATAAAATTAAGTGAGCCAAAGTTAAAAATATGGTATACTTTAATAATGATACATTGAACAAAAGATAAGAATAATCAGGAGGAAATAAATATGAGAATTGGAATAATAGGAGCAATGTCTGAAGAAGTGCAAGGGCTTAAAAAACTTCTTGAAAACATTGATGAAGAAAAAATAGGAAACCTTACTTTTTATACAGGAGTTATGCACGATAAAGATATTGTACTTTTAGAAACAGGAATAGGAAAAGTAAATGCTGCTATAGGAGCTACTCTTATGATAGAAGCATTTGATGTAGAAGCTATAATCTTTACAGGGGTTGCTGGAGGAATAAATGATGAACTTGACCTTGGAGATGTTGTAATATCAAAAGATTTAATTCAGCATGATGTTGATGTTACTGCTTTCGGAGAAAAACTTGGTGTTATACCAAGAATGGAAAAATCTGTTTTTGAAGCTGATGGAGGACTTATTGATTTAGCTGTAAAAGCTGGAAAAAAACTTAAAGGAAAAGTTATTGTAGGAAGAATTTTAAGTGGAGATCAGTTTATTGCTTCTCCTGAAAAAATAGCTTTTCTTAAAAAAGAATTTAACGGAGACTGTGCTGAAATGGAAGGAGCTGCTGTAGGTCATGTATGTCAAATTTTTGATATACCTTTTGTTGTTGTAAGAACTATGTCTGACAAAGCAAATTCTGAAGCACATACAGATTATTCAACATTTATGAAAATAGCTGCTGAAAACTCTATCACATTAGTTGATGAAATGTTAAAAAATTTAAAATAGGAGATGGACTTACTATGGAAATTAACAAACTCCTAGAAGAACTGTATTCATATTCTCTTTTTGGAATAAAACTAGGACTTGAAAATATTAAAAAAATATGTGATTATCTTGGAAATCCTGAAAAAAAATATAAGATTATTCATATAACAGGAACAAATGGAAAAGGTTCTACATCTACAATAGTTGAAACTGTTCTTCTTGAAGCAGGTTATAGTGTAGGAAAATATACTTCACCTCATATTTTAAAATTTAATGAAAGAATAAGAGCAAATGGAAAAGATATAACAGATGAAGATATTGCATTATCTTATGCAAAGGTAAAAGAAGCTGTGGAAAATCTAGGTATAACACCTACATTTTTTGAAATGACAACTGCTATGATGTTCCTTTATTTTGCTGAAAAAAAAGTTCAGTATGCCGTTCTTGAAGTTGGAATGGGAGGAAGATATGATGCTACAAATGTTGCAGATGGAGATGTATGTATAATAACAAATGTTTCCCTTGATCATACAGAATATCTTGGAAAAAATATATATGATATAGCACTTGAAAAAGCAGGAATCATAAAAGATAAAAGTGTTGTTATAGCAGGAGATGACAACGAAGAATTTTTAAAGGCTATATATACAAAAAAACAAAATATAATAAATACAGCTGATAAGTATAAAAATATAGAGTATAAACTTGATTTTAAAAACTTTATAACTGAAATTAAAATAGGAGAAGACACATACTCTTTATCTCTTTTTGGAGATTATCAAGTAAAAAACTTTTTATGTGCTTATGAGGCTCTGAAAGCTTTAAATATAAGTGATGAAATTATAAAAAAAGCTGTTAAAAAAGTTATATGGCAATGCAGATTTGAAAGATTTTCTGAAAAACCTCTTACAGTTTTAGAAGGGGCACATAATATAGATGGAATAAATAACCTGAAAAAAATTCTTATCCAGGAATATACACCTGATGAAATAGTTTTAATTGTTTCCATATTAAAAGATAAAAAAGTTAAGGAAATGCTTGAAGTATGCAGTACATTAAGCAATAAAATAATACTTACTTCCCTTTCAGGAAATCCAAGAGGACTTTCAGGAGAACAGCTTATTGAATATACTGATAATAAATCTATTTTCACTGTTGAAGATAATATTAAAAAAGCCTATGAAGAAGCAAAAGAACTTAATAGAAGAATAATAGTTGTCTGTGGTTCTTTCTATACATGTGAAAAATTTAAAAAGGAAATATAAATATTATGAAAAAAGTGTTAAAAATATTTTATATTTTATTAATTCTTGCTGCAGGCAGTGCTCTTTTATATAAAGAATACGGTTTCTTTAAAGAAGCTGTTGCCTTAAAAGATGAAAAAGAAAGCAGAAAAGAACTTATCCTTAAAGATATAGATGAAAATTACCACTCCAGAAAAGAAGACTTTTACAAAGAAGCAAAATAACAAAAACAGGAGGGTTATAGATGGAACTTAATGAAAAAAGAGTAACTCTTAAACAAATTATAAAGCATTTTAATCTTGAAGTCCTTGCTGACGGAGATTTGGAACAGGCTCTCCATAAAAATGAAATATATAGATCAGGATATGAGCTTACAGGTTTTTTCTCTAAAGATGCACTTGAACTTAAAACTGCTATTCATGTGATGGGAGCAAGGGAAAGCCGTTATCTTTCAAGAATATGTCCTACAGAAAAAAGAAAGATTCTTGAAAAATATTTTTCTTATCCTTTTCCTGCTATGGTTTTAAGTTCTCAGGTGGCAGATCACAAGCTTCTTCTTGAGGTAGCAAAAGAAAAGAAAAAAGTAATTTTAAAATGTAATATGAGGGCAACAAAGTTTATAAGAGAACTTAATTTCTATCTTAAAAATGCTCTTGGAAGAGAAGGAATGCTTGATGAGCATATTTTCCTTGAGGTATATGGAATAGGAATTCTTTTAAGAGGCCCTGATGAACTTAAAATAGGAGCTACTGTAGAACTTCTTGAGAGAGGTCATAAATTTATAACAGATGCAAGGCTTAATTTAAAAGAAACAGAAAGTGGACTTTCTGGAATGAACAGCAAGGCAGAACTTGTCCCTGAAAAAGATTATTTCCTTGAAATGCAGGGAGAAGAAAATATTAATATTACAAACTATTTTGGAATAAAATCCACAAGACCTGTAAAAAAAGTTGATATGATAATTGAACTTGAAATATGGCAGGAAAAAAAATTTTATGACAGACTGGGAATAGATGATATCCGTGAAGATATTTTAGGATATAAGCTTCCAAAAATTACTCTTCCTGCAAGAAAAGGGAGAAATCTTGCTGTAATTATTGAGACTGCAGCTATAAACTACAGACTTAAAGCTATGGGTGTAAACTCTGCACGATACTTTATGGAAGAATCTAAAAAACTTATTGAAAAGAACAAAGAAAGAAGGGAGCGTGGAGAAGCCGTGGGTGAAGACAGCCTTTCTGTAAAAATGTTTGCAGAAGAAAACAGACTTGAAATATTAATTGGAGAAGAAATAGCTGATGAAAGATTTCTGAAAGACACAAGTATTCATAGACCTGCCCTTGCTCTTTCAGGATACTTTGACTTAGATGAAGCACCTTATGAAAATAATGGACTTCAAATTTTTACAATAGTTGAAGTTAAATATTTAAACAGTCTTGATAAAGAAACAAGAATCAGAAATTTAGAAAAGTTTTTCAGTTATAAATTCCCTGCTATTATCATCTGTGGTAAAATGGAAGTTCCAAAATATATAATAGAACTTGTTGAAAAAACAGGAAAAGTTTTACTTAAATCTGAAGAGGAAATTCCTTCCCTTATAATAGCAAAACTTAATACATATCTTGAACAGCACTTTGCTCCTTCTGTTTCTATGCATGGAGTTTTTGTTGAAATGTATGGATTTGGAGTCCTTCTGACTGGAAAAAGTGGAATAGGAAAAAGTGAAACTGCACTTGAACTTATTCACAGAGGACACAGACTTATTGCTGACGATATGGTTAAATTTAAAAAGCGTACAAATGGAGATATAGTAGGAAGAGCTGCAAACCTTCCATACTTTATGGAAATAAGAGGGCTTGGAATTATAGATATAAAAACTCTTTATGGACTTGGAGCTGTAAGAATAAAGAAAAGACTTGATGCTGTAATAGAAATTAAAGAGCAGACAACTGAAAATTATCTTACTTCCATAAACTATATGAGTAGTAAAGCTGTCATACTTGATAAGGAAGTTTATAAAGCTGAACTTTATATGTCATCTGGTAGAAATGCTGCAGCCATGGTTGAAATAGTTGTTATGAACCTTATGGCAAAAAGACTTGGACATAATGCTGAACATGCTTATAACGACGGACTGTCAAGAATGACTGAAGAAGAAAAAAGAGAAATATTCTCTGATGACTTTTAAAAAGGAGTGAATATGTTTTTAAAAAAAATAGAAGAGAGCAAAAGTATAATTATTACTTCCCATGTAAATCCTGATGGAGATGCTGTAGGAAGTGGATTATCACTTTTTCTTGCTCTTAAAAACCAATATAAAGATAAAGATATAAGATTTATACTGGAAGATGAAATTCCTGACAATATGAAATTTCTTGAAGGCTCAGAGCTTATTGAAAAATTTTCTGAAGAGATGGAAAATCTTTCTCCTGATCTTTTTATCACAGTAGATTCTGCTACATTTGAAAGAATAGGAAAAACTGCTTCTCTTAGAAAAAATGCTTTTCTTGTAAATATTGATCACCATCATGTAAGCAATCCTAATTTTGGAGATATTAATATTGTAAAAGAAGCTTCTTCTACAAGTGAAATAATATTTTTCATCTTAAGAGATATGCTTAATATTTCTATAGATAAAAAAACAGCTGAGGCTATATATACAGGAGTTATCACAGATACAGGAAACTTTAAATATGAAAGTACAACAAAAGAAACTTTTTATGTTGGAGGAGAACTTATTGATAAAGGAATAGACAGAACAAAAATTTCTGATGCTGTCTATAAAAATAAATCTCTTGGAGCAATGAAAGCTTTAGGAAAAGCTCTTACTGAAATGACAATAATACCTGAAAAAAAATTAGTTTATTTCACTTTAAAAAATGATTTTATACAAAAAGAAAATATTAAAAAAGGTGAAACAGACGGAATAGTTGAAAACCTTCTTGAGTATAAAGACTGTGATGTTTCTGTATTTTTAAGAGAAATTGAAAATGGAAAAATAAAAGGAAGCATGAGAAGTAAAAATATGATAGATGTTAATGAAATAGCATCTATTTTTGGAGGGGGAGGTCATAAAAGAGCTGCTGGCTTTACAACAAACCTTTCTGAAAAAGAAATAATAGAAAAAATTTCTGAAAAAATATAAAAATAATTTTCTTGAAAAAAACAAAAAATAATATTAAAATTTAATAAGAATAATTCAAGGAGGGCATTTTATGGATTACGATATAGTATTTTTTAAACCCACAAGATTTGAAGATTGTATGAAATGCATAGAATATATAAAAAAAGATAAGATTGTTCATGTAAATCTTTTCGGTCTTGAAGCAGATTTACAACAAAGAATTCTTGATTTTTTAAGTGGAGCTATTTTTATTCAGGAAGGTAAAATAATTAATCCTGGAGAAAAAGTTTTCTGTACAATTCCAAAAACAAAAGAATATTACATGGATTATGTAGATAAATCAAAAGTAAGTCAAAGATACGATGAAGAAGAGGAAATAATTCCAATATATAAATAGAATCAGGGGTATAAGCCCCTGATTCTTTTATTATTTTTATTCTCATTAGTCTTGTATATTTTTTTAATATATTTTTTATAAAAATATATTTTATTCACATTACTATGGAATACTTGAAAATTTTCTAGACTGCTGCTGTAACAACTATTTCAACAAGAAGGTCTCTTTCAGCAAGTGCAGCTTCAACACATGCTCTTGCAGGATAATGTCCCTCTGCTATCCATGAATCCCATACTTCATTCATTTCATCATAATAGCTTATATCTTTTAAATAAATTGTAGCCATAAGAACTTTAGATTTATCTGAACCTATTTCTGAAAGAACTCTATCAATATTTTCAAGTGTTTCTTTTGTTTGAACCTTAACATCTTTTTTTCCTTCATCACCTTCATGACAGCATTGCCCACAAAGATAAGCTACTCCATTATAAATTACAGCTTCACTGTATCTTGTTCCAAGATTATGTCTTTTTATCATTATTTTTTCCTCCTGATTTTAATATGTAACTATAAGATAACATATTTTTTAGTAAAAACACAACCCTATTTTATACAAGAGAAATGCGAAAAATTTTTTAATATTTTGCTATTTGTGGTATAATTCAATTAATACAATATTATCCTATCTCATGGAGGCAGAAATGAAAGTAAATATAATTTTTACAGCTGATGAAGTATCACAATCTAAAACACAAGGAAAAATATGTGTTGTCATTGATGTTCTTCGTGCTACATCTGTTATGATTACAGCTCTTGAAAATGGAGCAAAAAGAATATTTCCTTTTAAAGATATAGAAACTATACAAGAGAAATGCAGAAATCTAAAAAATGTAATCAAATGTGGAGAAAGAAATGCTCTTAAAATACAAGGATTTGATTTAGGAAATTCCCCTCTTGAGTTTACTAAAGAAAAAGTTTTTGGAAAAGATATTTATATGAGCACAACTAATGGAACAAAAGCTATAGAAAATTCTATTTTTGCTGAAAAAATCATTATTTGTTCTTTCTTAAATGTTAAAAGTGCTGCTGAAAAAATTATTGAATATGGAAAAGACTGCACCATTATCTGTGCTGGAACAAATGGGGAATTTTCTCTTGATGATGCTTTATGTGCAGGACTTATTATAAAGGAACTGGAAAAACATATTGATATTTCTTTAAGTGATAAACTTCTTGCTCTTGTAAGAATATCAGAATCTCACGACAATATAAAAGATATTCTTAAAGGAAGCACTCATTATTCCCGTCTTTTAGCTTTAGGATTTGAAAAAGATATGGAACATATCTTTACTTTAAATAAATATTCTTCTGTCCCTGAATATGAAAATGGGTATGTTTCAATAAAATAAATTTTTTTCGCATTACTATTGTATATTTTTATTTTAAATTTTATGGAGGACTTTTTATGATAAAAAAAACAAATGCTGTAAGAGAACTTGATCAGCATAAAATACCTTATAGCACAAAAGAATATGAGGTTGATGAAAGCGATTTAAGTGCTGTTCATGTGGCTCTTGTTACAAATACAGACCTTGACAGAATATTTAAAACTCTTTCTCTCTTAAATGAAAAAAATGAACTTATAATTGCATGTATTCCTGGAGGAGACAGCATTGATTTAAAAAAACTTGCAAAACTTGCTGGAACAAAAAGAGTTGAAATGCTCCCTTTAAAGGAATTAACTAAATATACAGGGTATGTAAGAGGAGGATGCTCTCCTGTAGGAATAAGAAAAAAACATGAATCTTTTATCCATGAATCTGCTTTAAAATTTGACTCAATACTTATTAGTGGAGGAATGAGAGGACTTCAGATAGAAATAAATCCTAAAGATCTCATTGATTATTTAAAAATGAAAACAGGAGATATTATAGTTTTCTAGTTTTTTTATTCTCATTACCCTTGTATATTATATTAAAATTTATACAAGAGTAATGAGAATTTTTATATAAAATTCTTTTTACTTTCTTAATGTAAAATAATGTATAACAACAAAAAGGAGATGAAATGATTAAACAAATACCATCAGAAAATATGTGGAAATCAAATTTAGGCTGGCTAAAAAGTAATTTTCACTTTTCTTTTGCCGAATATTATAATGAAAAAAATATTAATTTTGGAGTTTTAAGAGTTGTAAATGATGATGTAATATCCCCAGGAAAAGGATTTGATGAACATCCTCACATTGATATAGAAATCTTATCCTATGTAATAAAAGGAAAGCTTTCACATAAAGACAGTACTGGAAAAAAAGCTGTTCTTGAAAAAGGAGAAGTCCAGTATATGAGTGCAGGAACAGGAATTTCTCATTCTGAATATAATAATTCTGATGAAGATTTAAGATTTATACAACTTATGATTCTTCCGAATGTTATTGGAAAAAAAGCTGACTATAAAAATTTTAAATTTAAATGGGAAGAAAGAGTAAATAAATTTTTCCATATAGCATCAGAAAAAAATGGAAATGCCCCTGTTAAAATAAATCAAGATATAAATATTTTTGCTGCAGAGATAGAAAAAAATAAAAATCTTCACTTTGAAATTAAGGAAAAAAGACAGGCATATCTTATTCAGGCAGAAGGAGCTTCTCTTATAAATAACAGATATGTAACAAAAGAAAAAGATGGACTTCAGGCAATAGGAGAGTCTCTTGATATAATGGCTTTAAATAAATCTCATATTCTCATCGTTGAAATGAAAGAAAGAATGGATTTAAAATAATATTTATGTTTTTATCTGAAGGAAAAGCTTTTGATAAAAATATAAATCATAAAAAATTTTATATTTAAATAAATTATTTATATATTTTTACTTATAATAAAAATATAATTTTTTTTAATTCTTTATTAAAAAAATAAAAAAAATTGTTTGACAAGCAAAATATTTTATGATATTATTTAGTCAAGATTAATTTCTGCTTTAAGACTTATGGTGATGACGGTCTTAGAGTTCCTACCCTAAACTTTAAAAAACAGAAAAAGCCGACTTTCTTAATAAAGAAAAGGACGGCTTTTTCTGTTTATAAACTTATTTTTTTTAAATTCTATTTTAATCTATAAGTTTTTATTCCCTTATAATCTATTACATTTACTTTACTGTCTTCTTTAAGTCTTTCAAAAATTTCTTTTGTATTTTTTATGTCTCTTGAATTTATAAAGCTTTCAACTTCAAACTGATTCATAGGGTGTCTTCTTATAATACTTAGGACTGCTTCATAATTATCAGATATTTCGCTGAAGAAATTTCCTGAGCTTAACATATCTATTGAAATTCCTCCCAGTTCTTTAACTGCATACTCTATTGTTTCTTTTCCTACACTTTTAACATAATCTTCTGCAGGTGGTCTTACTGGAGTATTGATATATACTCTGTCATAATTTATTTTTTTTAATATTTCTTTAAAAGCTTCTATAGAATTTTTATCGCTGTTAATTCCTTCTACAAGCATTATTTCAAGCCATAACTGCCCTGTATATTCTTTAGAAAATTCTATAAGCCCTTGAAGCTCTTCATCAAATTTTATTGTTCCTAAAGGTCTGTCTATTATCTTTGATGTTTCTTCATCATATCCATCAATTGAAGGAAGAACAATGTCAGCTTCACAAAGTTCTTTTCTCACATTTTTATCATGGAGAAGTGCACCATTTGTTATAACAGCAACTGGTTTAGAAGTAAGTTTTTTTACATCTTTTATAAGCTCTCCTAATTTTAAATATAAAGTAGGCTCTCCCTCTCCTACAATTGTTATTACATCAAATTTATTTGAGTCTTTTAGATATTCTTTAAATTCTTTTAAAATATCTTCCTTTTTAAAAAATTCCTTTCTTTCTCCTGTCATTTTATCAGTTCTTCCAAGCTGACAGTAAATACATGAATAATTGCACACTTTTCTCGGTATAGGACTTATTCCCAAAGAGTTTCCCAATCTTCTTGAGGGAACAGGTCCAAAAACATACTTCATTTCTTCCATTTCAGCCTCCCAAATTAATTCTGCATAAAATATACAAGAGTAATGCAGAATTATTTTTTTATAATTTTTATACTGCTTTCTTTATCTTTTACATATTCTATTTTCATATAATATCCACCTACTGTTGCTTCAAAATGTTTTGAAATTCCTACTATTCTTACTATTTTATCTTGAGTTTCTTGTTCTATTGTATCTAAAAGTTCAAGGAAATCAAGAAGCTCCATTTGAAACAATGAAATTTCATTATAAACTTTTTTAATATCACATATTATATCAGATTTTTTTATTTTCTTTTCAGAAGTACCTTCTTCTTTTTCTTCTGTAAATGTTATATCTTCTATATCTTTATAAATATCTTCAACACTGCTTCCAGATATTTCATTTTCCTTTTCTTTATTAAAATCTTCTCCAAAAATAAGAGTTCCCATATGGATTTCTTTCATCTCTTTTTCTGGTGTTGATTTTTTATCTTTTATTTTTTCTGCATCTGTCTTGTATAAATATTCTTTTATTAAACTTTCCTTTGCTCTTTGGAAAGCTATTTTTTGTGCAGGACCTGCAACTGCTGTTCCTGACATTTTTATATAATCATCAAAAACTTTTTTTGTAACTTCTTCTTGTTCTGCTTCACTTAAATTCTTATAATAAGTATTATAAAGTTCTGTTTTCCTAGATTTTATTTCTTCATCAGCCTTATCTTTTTCTGTATTCTGCATTTCTATTGTATTAAATGTAAGCTGCTGCTCTTTCTTTTTCTGAGATTTACTTTTTTCTATTGTCATAAAGTTTTCTGCCCAGCCTTTTTCTAAAGCTTGTATAAAATAACTTCTTATTTTTGTTACTTTATTTTTACTCATATATTCAGCTGTATATTTAACATATTCAAAACCATATTGACGGATTGCATCTTTTATTGTTCCTGGCATTGTTTTTAATTCTTTTGCTCTTGGAGGAAGTTTTTCAAAAATTATATTAATTTTTTCTTCTGTTGGAGTTATATTTTCTCTTTCATGCTGAATTTCTTTAAGTGCTTCTTCACTTTCTGTTATAATTTCACCCTCTTCACCTTTATCTGTGTAAGTAATAAGAAGGTTATCAAAATGATTTTTATCATCATAAAAGAAACTTTGCTTTATAGCATTATGTTTTTCTTCAAAGAAAAACTCTATTTCAGTTTGAACAAGTTTTCCTTGTTTAATCACATTATAATCTGAAATAAGATCCATTTCTTTAAGCTGCTTACAGCTTTTTTCTAAAGATTTTATACTTCTTCCCAAAGATTTTGCATCATCACTTAAAGGTATTTTTTTTATAAGACTAAGAGCTAAAACTCTCAAGTGAAATTTATTAAATCTTAATTTATTTACAAGCATATAAAGAGCCCTTGTTATAGGACTATCCATATTTAAAAGAAGCTGAGAATCATAAACTAAGTAACCTTTTCTTATAATGTTATCATAAAAATAATTTGAAATAGATATTTTTATAACTTCTTTTGTTCTCTTATCTTGAAAGTATTCCATCTCATCTTTTTCAGCTTGATTTAAAGTTATAATTCTTATATTCATTATATTTGTATTGATTTTATCGTCAATTATCCCCTTCATTTTATTAGAATAAAGAGAATTTTTAAAAGTATAACTTGTTTGGGATAATCTCTGAAGTGCTAAAGTTATTTTTTTATAAAAACTTTTATATGAAGTCTGAGGAATTCCCATGTTATATAAAATTTCTGAAGGTTTAGTATAAAATTCATTGTTATATTTTTTATCCCTCATTATTTTTAAAATAGCAATAAAAACTCTTTCTTCAAATTCCCCAGGAATAAAATCTCCTGAAGTTGGATTAACTTGAATATAAGCTTCTTTATCTCTGTTAAAGAAATATCTTATAATTTGATTTTTTTTTCTTCTTGGATTTTTAGTAAATAAGGGATATTCAATAACATTGATATCTATTCTGACTAAACTGTGTTGTTTTTCATTTTCTACTTCTGAAACATCAAGAAATTTTTCAACTATCTCACTAGGTCCTGTATCTATTACTTCATTTTTAGGAACAGCGAATATTTCATTCTTTTTATTCATTAATCCTCCTGAGAAAAATCTTATGTATCTTGTATAAAATGTGCTTTATATTTTTTTAATTTAATATTATAATAAAATATATATTTTTGTATAACATTTTATACAAGAGATGAGATGAATTTTCTAATATGATTTTATCTTATTCTTACAAAAAATACAAGAGAGATTATAAATAAAAAAAACTGACAAAAAAACAATAAAGATATTGTTAGTATGTTCTTTATTTGTTTATTAATGTTTTATATTGTTTATGGGAAGAAAAAATATGAAAAATTTTATCTTAATACTTTATAATAAAAATAATTATAAAAATATTTTTTATTTTTTTTATTCTCTTTTATATAGTATAACTCTTCTCTTTTCTCATGTATTGTAGGATGTATTTCTCTTGTAGAAAATTCTATTTACTCATGTATTATGGGATGTATTAAAATTGTATAATTTTTCACATTTCTCTTGTAGATAAAATATACAATATAAATGCGAATTTTTGTTATAAATTTATTAGCTTTTATATAGAAAAGGAGATAGAATGAAATTTTTAATTAGAGATAATTTCTTTAAATCTATTCCAAAAGAAAAAATAGATATAGTTTCTGGGAACTTAAAATATTTTTATGAAGAAATTGAAAAAAATTCTAAAAACATAAAAGAAATTCCAAAAGGATTTTGGATAAAAAAGCTTGCTGGAGTAAAGAATCGTTTTGAATTCAGGGTAAATAATGGGGATAGAATTTTTTTCTCTTTTTCTAAAAGAGGAGATGAAGAAGAAAAAATCACATTTCTCTTGTATTCTTCTCACGACCGTGGAGTAAAAAATTCAAAAAGAGCTGAAATTCAGTCAGTAAAAGATTTTGAAATTTTTAAAGATGATTTTGAGCCATCACCAATTGAAGAAATTGATAAGAGTGTCTTTTTAAATTATAACAATGTTATAACTTATGAAATAAAAAATGATAATTTTTTTATTTTTAACAGGGATAATAAATATTTTTATTATTATTTAAATGACGAACAATATGAAACAATAATATCTCCTTCTCCTCTTTTTGTAATAGGAAGTGCAGGAAGTGGAAAAAGCACTATAACACTTAGAAAAATTTTAAATATAGAAGAACATAATGATGTCTATGGATTTAAAAAAGTAGGATATTTTACAGGAAACAGCTATCTTAAAGATAATCTTGAAGAGCAATATTATTTTTTCAGAGATAAAAATAAAAAAGCTCTCTCTTCTTTTTATACTTTAAAAGAATTTTACAGGAAGGAACTAGGAATAGATACAAGAAAAATTATAGATTTTAGAAAATTTATGGAATTCTTAAGTTTTTCATATCCGAACCGTAAAAAACTTAAAGTAGAAGATTCAAATATATATTTTGAAATCATAGGAATTATAAAAGGAATTATGGGAAAAGGAGGAGCTGATAACTGGGAAAAAGATATTTTAAATCCTCTTATATCTTTAGAGGAATATAAAAATCTCAGCAAGAAATACAGTGTATTAAGCAGCAGTCAGAAAGAAGAAATATATAAGATTGCCTTAAAATATGAAGAATGGAAAAAAGAAAATAATTTATATGATGTTAATGATTTAGCTGCAGCAGGAACTAAAATTCAGGAAAAATTTGATTTTATACTTGTAGATGAAGTTCAGGATTTGACAGAAACAGAAATTTATTTTTTATCAAACCTTGTAAAAACTCCTGAAAATATTATTTTTGCAGGGGATATTCATCAAATGGTAAATTTTAATTCTTTTAGTTTTGACAGATTAAAAAACCTTTATTATAAAAATAATATGAGATATTCTCTTTCAACTCTTGTAAAAAATTATAGAAGTTCAAAGGAAATTGTAAAGCTTGCAAATTATCTTACTGACTTAAGAAAAAAATATATAGGGAATCTGGGAATGGACGATTATAAAGAAGGAGCTGTTTTGGATGAAGGGAATATAATTTTCTCAAAAACAGATTTTTCTTTTGCTGAAAATTTTCAAAAAGATGTTAATGCAGCAATAATTGTATCAGATGATGATGAGAGAAAAAAATTCTCAGAAGCTTCAGGTATAAAGCATAGAATTTTTACTGTAGAAGAAATAAAAGGTCTTGAATACAGAGATGTTATATGCTGTAATTTAATTTCAAAAAATTTATGGGCATGGAAAAAAATTCTTTCAGGAAATGTTAAACAGGATCAAAGATATAGAAAATATTTTAACCTTTTTTATGTGGGAATAACAAGAGCAAGGAAAAATCTAATAATTATGGAAGAAGTTTCAGAAGCAAATGAGCTTCTGAAAAATATAAAATCTTTTATGAACATCAAAGAAGAAAAAGAAGTAAATAAAGATAAAATAATAAAAAATAATTCTTTTTCTTCAAAGGAAGAATGGATTTCAGAAGGAATAAAATTATATAAATTAGAAAAATTTGATGAAGCACAGTATGCTTTTGAGCAGGGAGATTATCCAACTTGGATTGCAGAAAAAGAAACAGAAATTGATATAGAAAACGGAGATTACAAAACAGCTATTGAAAAAATAGAAAAAGGAAACTTTAAGAAAAGCCGTATTTATTTTGAAAAGCTTATAATAGATAACATCATTGAAAAAGAAAACTATATAAAAGCACTTAAATATCTTGAGAGCTTTGCCCTTTCTTATAAATACTTTGAAATAAAAAGAAAAATATCAGAAGGGATAAATAAAGGGCTTTATAGTGTAAAAGAAATTAATAAAATAATTCCTATGTTTTTAAACAGAAGAGAATTTACTATTGTTGGAGATTCATATTTTTATATAAAAAAATATGATCTTGCCATAAATTTTTATAAAAAAGCTTCAAATACAGAAGGAGTAATAAGAGCAAGAAGAGAATTTCTAAAAGAAAAATTTAATGATATAGATAAAAGAGATGAAAGAATTCAGATTGTTGAAAATTATATAGGAAAAAAAGATATAAATACAGCAGACAGGCAAGGAAAGACTCCTCTTATGAATATAATGATTAATGATAAGCCAAAAGAGACAGCTGAAATGCTTCTAAGTTTAGGGTTAAATATACACGAAAAGATAAATCTTGGAAGTGTTACAGGGCACTATATTCATTTAACACAAATGATTTTACAAGATAAAATAGGCTGGCTTAAATTTCTTTATAAAAAAGGTGCAGATGTTAACTCTGAATCAAGCAGAAAAGAAACACCTCTTTTTTATGCAGGTATTTTTGAAGATATGCCTTCAGTAGAATTTCTTCTTGAACATGGTGCAGATATAAATCATACAGATACCAATGGAGAAACTGTAGACTTTAAAAAAGCAAGAGAGAGACGGGTAAAATATTTTAAATTTTTTATAGAAAGAATGGATAAACCTGATAAGCTAAATAAGCAAGGAGAAAATATTCTTAATATTTTGGAAGAAATGAAAGAGGCTTTTATTTCCAATGAAAAAGAATTAAGAAAAATATCTCTTATGGAAAAAATTTATAAAAGAGCAGTAGAAAAAAATACAAAATAGATCTGAAAAAGAACAAAATAAAATAAAAAATAAACACTTTTTTTAAAAAATCTATTGATTTTTTTCCAAAAAAAGAGTATCATTGTTTAAGTGGATTTTAATGATTATTTTATTTTAAATTTTTTAGGAGGTAGTTTTTATGGCAAAACTAAAAGATTCTCTAATATTAAAACTAATATTAGGGGTAATAGTTGGTCTACTAGTTGGATTATATTGTAATGAAAATGTAATCGGATTAGTAAATACTGTTAAATTCTTATTGGGACAAGTAATATCTTTTACAATCCCACTAATCATTCTAGGGTTTATTGCTCCAGCAATAACACAAATGAAATCTAATGCAAGTAAGATGCTTGGAGTTATGATTGGATTGGCATATTTTTCTTCTGTAGGGGCAGCAATTATGTCAATGATAGCAGGATATTCTTTAATTCCTATGCTTAATATAACTTCAGCAGCTGATGAAGCAAAAAAAGTTATTCCAGAATTAATATTCAAAGTTGAAATTCCTCCAACAATGTCAGTTATGTCAGCTCTTGTACTAGCTATATTTGTTGGACTTGCAGTTGTATGGACTAATTCTAAAAACTTTGAAAATGTACTTGTTGAATTTGGAAATATAATGCTTGCAATAGTTACAAGAATAGTAATTCCTATTCTTCCTTTATTCGTTGCTACTACATTTGCAACTTTATCTTATGAAGGTGTAATTTTAAAACAATTCCCTGTATTCTTAAAAGTTATAGTAATCGTTTTAATAGGACACTATATTTGGCTTGCAATTCTTTACAGTATCGGTGGTATAGTAAACAAATGTAACCCAATGGATGTTTTAAGATACTATGGACCAGCTTACTTAACAGCTGTAGGAACAATGTCATCTGCAGCAACTCTTCCAATTGCATTATCTTGTGCTAGAAAATCTCCAGTACTTAAAGAAGATATTGTAAACTTTGGAGTTCCATTAGGAGCAACAGTTCACCTTTGTGGATCAGTTCTTACAGAAGTATTCTTTGTAATGACTGTTTCTAAAATATTATATGGTCAATTACCATCATTTGGAACAATGTTGTTATTTATAATTCTTCTTGGAATATTTGCTGTTGGAGCACCTGGAGTTCCTGGAGGAACAGTAATGGCATCTCTTGGAATTATCATTTCTGTACTTGGATTTGATGAAGCAGGTGTAGGACTTATGCTTACAATATTTGCTCTTCAAGACAGTTTCGGTACTGCATGTAATGTAACTGGTGACGGAGCTTTAACAATGATTTTAAACGGACTTTTCAAAAACGAAGTAAGTAAATAAGTCGTAGATTAAAATTAAATATAATAAGAAAGCTGGTACTTTTTGTATCAGCTTTTTTTATTGAAGAGGGATATAGACATTTCTTTAAAAATATGTTATGCTATTCATATATGAAATTTTACTTCGTAAAATAAAAAAATTAAAATTTAGTTAATTTTTTTATTATATGTAGTAAAATTCCGTAAAATAATTTTAGATTTAAGTTTTTTGTAGAAATCTACAATAATCTTTATATTAATTTATGGAGGAAATATTGATGAAGGAAGTAGGAGAATTTTTAAACAAAGAAAGAAAAATTTTAACTGCTATTTTTATTTTTTTAGCAGGAACAACTGCTTTTTGTAATATGAAAGGAGATTTTCAGGATATTATTGTAAGCAAAGAAACAGATTCAATCTGGGCACTTGATACTGGTAAGTATGAAGAGAATGAGGAGCAGGCAGAGCTGTTGTTTAAAATAATGAAACTGAAAGATAATATTTTAGGAGCTGTAAATATAATAGATGAGACAAAAGAAGAAGAAGTTGTATATGCCGATATTATTTACGATCAATGGAACAGCCCAATAAATAATAATTGGCTTTTTTTATCAGAAAAATTTGACAGCAAAGAAATGTATGATAATTTAAAACTTGGTTGTAATCTTATTGAAGAAATGGAAAAAGTTGATAGAGGAAGTTTCGGAAGAATAGAAATAGACTAATCCACCTATCTTTAATTTATATAGTAAAAGAATCCCCTGTATTTATTTACAGGGGATTCTTTTGTTATTTTACAAGTCCAGCTTTTTTATATTTGATAAAATTATCTTCATTAACTAAAAGCTGCACATAATCATCATCACTTTCTACATCAATATAAAATTTATCGTCTTGTAAATCTACTCTGTCAATATATCCGTATACACCTTCCATTTCAAGAAGAACAGTTATTTCATCAACTTTTTCTTTTTCTTTAAGTTCTTTTGCTTTTTTTATAAGGTCAGGAAGATCTCTGTCCCTGTCATAATCATCTGTTGTGTAAGTATAAACAGGAAAACCGTTAAAACCGTCTCTTCTGTCTTTAAAATTCATTTTAAATTCAGAATATGATATAGAAGATAGTATCAGGAATAGAAATAAAACAGTTTTTTTCATAAGTAGTACCTCCTATTGAGACTTTTTCTTAATGATAGTATATAATAAATAAAATTAAAGTCAATGGTTTTAAAGAAAAATTTGCCAAAAAAGCAGTTTTTTTTTATAATAAATGATATAATAGGAATTTTTTAAACTAAGGGCAAGAGGTGATTTTTATGTATTTAACAGATTTAGAAATTGAGGGATATTTGAAAGAGAGCCCTTATAATTATTTAGAAAATAATAATCTTGATTCATGTGACAGAAAAATAGCAAGTGGTAAAGTAGTAAAAACAGATCTTTACAGTGTTCAAAAATTTATATATAAATTGGCAAAAGATCTTTTTAAAAATGGTTTTAAGCCAAATATGACATCAGAAAGGGAATTTGTAATGCTCCTTGAAACTCTTGTTCAAGAAAGATTTAAAAATATTATAAATGCAGATGAATTGTCTCAGAATATAAAAAATGAGCTGAAAGAAAAATATTCTGCATAAAAATTTGACAGAAAGATTTAAAAATGCTAAAATAAGTCGTAATATAAATTTAGGAAGTTTTTGCTTGGTTTATTTTAAAGTATATTTTATCTCAATAAAGTACTTTTAAAGGTTTAACTGAAACAAATTTCTTATTTATGTGAACAATTAGTATTTTATGGAGGTAACAAAATGAACAAAGGTACAGTAAAATGGTTTAATGCTGAAAAAGGATTCGGATTCATCACTTCTGAAGAAGGAAAAGATTTATTCGTACACTTCTCTGAAATTCAAAAAGAAGGATTCAAAACTTTAGAAGAAGGAGAAAAAGTAACTTTTGATGTTAAAGAGGGACAAAAAGGACCTCAAGCTGCTAATGTAGTAGTTGTAAAATAGTTATTAAAAAAATGTAGAAGAGCTGCAATAAAATGTAGCTCTTTTTTTATAAAAGAATTTTTATTTTTTAGTAAGTTCTTTAAAACATACAGCACATACACCATTAAAGTGATTTCCTATAGATATTCCATCTTTATCAGCTTCTATATCTCCAATCATAACATTCATAGTAGCTTTTCTTTTTCCACAATGTCCACAAACAGTTTTTATTTCATTAAGAGTAGTAATAAAAGGCAGCATGTATGCAACTGTAGGGAAAAGTTCACCTCTGAAATTACTCATAAGCCCATAAAGAAAAATATTGATATCTGTGTCAATCATAAGCTGAACTAATTGATCACAATGATTTTTAGAAAGAAATTGAAATTCATCTATAAGTATTAAATCAAACTTATTTTCAATACAGTATTTATAAAAATCAAAATCTTCTTTAACTACAACAGCAGGGATAGTATATTCCATAGCTCTGCTTGATATTACATTTCCGTCTCTGTTATTTTTATAAGGTTGAAATACTTCAACTTTTTTTCCTACACTTTTATTTCTATGAGCAGTCAGTAAAAGTTCAGATGATTTTCTTGAACCTACAACACCGTAATAAAAATTTATTTTTCCTGACATTTAATGCCTCCTTGATTATTTTTTAAAATATTATTGCAGCAGCTCTTACAGGACAGCCGTCAGATTCTGTTTTTAACGGCATACATGAAAAATAAAAATCCTTACCTAAAAGATTTTTAAGAGAGCATAAATTTTCTACAATAATTTTGTTGTTTTTTAAAAGAAGTTTATGATTTTCCATTTCTTCTGAGGAATAAGAATCTGGAGATATACAGTCTATTCCAATTCCTTTTAAATTATAAGATAAGATTTTTAAAATTATTTCTTTTGAAATAACTGGATAATTTTTAAAATAACTACTGTTATTCCAAAATTTATCCCATCCTGTATAAATAAGAAGATAATCTATATTTTTTAAATTTTCAAAATTAAAATTTTTAAGTTCTTCAAAGGAGATACAAAGTCCTTTTCCAAAAAAAGTTTCAACTGGAAAATCACAAATATTTTTTCCATTTTCTGTCATATGCAAAGGAACATCAATATGAGTTCCTATATGTGAAGAGATATTTAAAGATGTGACATTAAACCCATGAATTTTAAAAGAAAAAAGAGATTTAATATGAGGTTTTTCTTCTTCAGAATAAACAGTCATATCATTTTCTATTTTGTGAGTTAAATCATAAATTTTCATAATATCTCCTTGAAATTTATTTTAAAACTGGTAGCCAGCCTTTATAATACCAATGTCTTCCTTTTTTTACAAAATAACTTCTCTCATGATGGATAAATTCTTTATTTTCTTTAATATCAAAATACTTTGCTTTAAATTCTACAATTCCTTCAGTGTCAAAAGTTTCTCCTTTTACTACATCAAGAATTTCAAGTCCCAGCCATTTTGAATTTTTAGACCATTCTTCTGCTTCTTTCCAGTCTATTCCTTTTATAGTTTTAGGATCATGAGTTTTTTTAATAAATTCAATATCTCCTTTAACATAGGCGTTATATCTTGCTTTCATAAGTTCAAGAGCTGTTTTTGGATTTTCCATATATCCTCCTTAAATAAAATTTCAAATATTATTATATCATTTTTTATTATGATTTAAATAAAAAATAAAAAAATTAAACAAAAAAAGAATTTAAAGCATCTAATATAAATATATGAGTAAGATATAAAATATAAAAATTTATGCTGGAGCATTATTTGTAATAATTACAAAATTATATTTTAACCATTGACTTTAAAATGTCAGTGTGTTAAGATTTATATATATGATTCAGCTAATTTTAAAGTATAGGAGGAATTATTTATGAATTTAAAAGGGACAAAAACAGAAAAAAATCTTTTAACAGCCTTTGCAGGTGAATCTCAAGCATTTACAAAATATAATTATTATGCATCTAAAGCTAAAAAAGATGGATATGTACAAATAGGTGAACTTTTTGAAGCAACTGCAAATAATGAGAAAGAACATGCTAAGATTTGGTTTAAACTTTTACATGATGGAATGCCTTCAACTGTTGAAAATTTAAAAGATGCTGCAGCTGGTGAAAATTATGAATGGACTGACATGTATGCAACTTTTGCTAAAGAAGCAAGAGAAGAGGGATTTGAAAAAATAGCTATTTTAATGGAAGGAGTAGCTGCCATTGAAAAAGAACATGAAGAAAGATACAAAAAACTATTAGAAAACATAGAAGCAAAAGAAGTATTTAAAAAACTTGATATAGTTGTATGGGAATGTGGAAACTGTGGTCATTTACACATTGGAACAGAAGCTCCTTTAGTATGTCCTGTGTGTGATCATCCTCAATCTTACTTCAGAGTAAGAGCTACAAATTATTAATTTATCAAAATTATTATAAAAAATATTTTATGGCAGGGAAAAGATTTTTTCTTTCCCTGCCTTTTTTGAAAGGAAGTGATTTATGTTTGAGAATGCAGCAGCAAGAGCTTTGATACTTTCTCTTTTAGCAGGGATGTCAACTCTTTTAGGTGCTTTGATTATTTTTATTACAAAAAAGAAAAGTGAAAAACTTGTGACAGTATCTTTGGGATTTGCAGGAGGAGTAATGATAAGTGTATCATTTATGGATCTTCTTCCAAATGCAAATGAACTTTTAACAAATTATGGAGGATATAAGTTTGGTATTTTATCAGAAGTATTTTTTCTCCTTATAGGAGTTATTACAGCAGGACTTTTAGACAGATTCGTTCCACATGAACCTGAAGAAAACGGTGATGGAAAAGTACATGAAAATCTTTTTCGTGTAGGTTTTGTTTCTACAATGGCAATAGGTCTTCATAATTTTCCTGAGGGGATAGCAACTTTTATGGCAGGATATGAAAATATGGCTCTTGGAATTTCAATAGCAGCAGCAATAGCAATGCATAATATACCAGAAGGAATTTCAGTAGCTATGCCTATATATTTTGCTACAGGAAACAGAATGAAAGCTCTGAAATATACATTTTTATCTGGAATAGCAGAACCAATAGGGGCTCTTCTTGCATTTTTAGTGCTTAAACCATATATAAATGAATTAACTTTAGGAATTATTTTTGCTGTTATTTCAGGAGTGATGCTCTATATTGCTATAGAGGAACTTATTCCTTCAAGCAGACAGTATGGATATGGAAGGGAAGCATTATTTGCAACATTTGCAGGAATAGTTCTAATGCCTTTAAGTAAGTTATTTGGAGCAGTTTAAATTTTTTATTTCAAAAGTTTTAGTTAAATAATTTAATAGAAAAAAGTTTTAACATATTAAAATTAAAAAACATCTAGCTATTTTAACAAAAGTTTTGTAAAATATTAATATGTGTTGTATATTGATGTAAAGGAGATGTTTGGTGATGGATGATAAAATAAGAAAGACATATGAATTATGGATGAACTCTGATTATATAGATGAGGCAGACAGAGAAGAACTTAAGTCAATAGAAGGAAACGAAAAAGAAATAGAAGAAAGATTTTATACAAATATTAGTTTTGGAACAGCTGGAATGAGAGGAATAAGAGGTGTTGGAACTAATAGAATTAATAAATATATGATAAGAAAAGCAACTCAAGGACTTGCTAATTATATAATAGCATCTTCTGGAGAAGAAGGAATGAAAAAAGGAGTGGCAATAGCTTACGACTGTAGAATTGGATCAACAGAATATGCAATAAATACAGCTCTTGTACTTGCAGGAAATGGAATAAAATCATATTTATTTGAATCATTAAGAAGTACTCCTGAGCTTTCATTTGCTGTAAGAGAATTAAAATGTCAAGCTGGTGTAATGGTAACAGCTTCTCACAATCCTCAAGAATACAACGGATACAAAGTTTATTGGGATATTGGAGGACAAATTGTAGAACCTCAAGCTTCAGGAATTGTAAATGAAGTAAATAAAGTTGAAAATTTTGAAGATATAAAAATGATAACAGAAGAAGAGGCAAAAGCTAAAGAACTTCTTGTAATAATAGGAAAAGAAGTTGACGATAGATTCATAGAAGAAGTTAAAAAAGAAGCTATCATTACAGATATTCCAGGAAAAAAAGATTTTAAAATAGTTTATTCTCCTCTTCATGGAACAGGAAGAAGACCTGTACAAAGAATTTTAAAAGAAATGGGATTTGAAAATGTATATACTGTAAAAGAGCAAGAAGAACCAGATGGAATGTTCCCAACTTGTCCTTATGCAAATCCTGAAGATCATAAAGTATTTGCTCTTTCAACAAAGTTAGCTGATGAAATAGGTGCAAAAGTATGTATAGCTAATGATCCTGATGCAGATAGAACAGGACTAGCTCTTAAGAGAGAAAATGGAGAATGGTTCTATCCTAATGGAAACCAAATTGGAATGATTTTTATGGATTATATTTTAAAAATGACTAAAGATCTTCCAAAAAATGGAGCTGTTGTGTCAACAATAGTTTCAACTCCTATTTTAGATGATATTGCTAAAGCTTATGGAGTAAAAGTTTGGAGAACTTTAACAGGATTTAAATATATTGGAGAAAAAATAGAACAGTTTAAAAATAAAGAACTTGATGGAACATATTTATTTGGATTTGAAGAATCAATAGGATATTTAAAAGGAACTCATGTAAGAGATAAAGACGCAGTGGTTGCTTCTCTTCTTCTTGCTGAAATAGCAGCTTATTATGACAGCATAGGAACATCAATACCTGCTGAACTTGATAAAATTTATGACAGATTTGGATGGTATGGAGAAGAAACTATTTCTATAACTAAAACAGGAATGGATGGAGCAAAACAAATTGCTAAAATAATGGAAGTTCTTAGAGAAAAAGAAATTACAGAAATATTAGGAAGAAAAGTATTAATTCTTAAAGATTTCAAAAAACAAGTTGAAATTGATTACGAAAGATGTAACAGAAAAACTATTGATCTTCCTAAATCAGATGTTCTTCAATTTATCCTTGAAGGAGATGTTAAAGTTACAGTAAGACCTTCTGGAACAGAACCAAAAATTAAATACTACTTATATGTAAAAGAAGAAACAAAAGAAAAAGCTGATAAAGCTCTTAAAGAGTTTGGAGAAAATTTTGTAAAATTTGTAGATTCATTAATATAAGAAATATAAAATAGTAATATAAAAGAGGGGCTGTCAGCTGAAAATTTTATTTTTAGTCTTACAGCTCCTCTTTGTTTTTTTGAAAGGAGCAAAATGGCAGATGCAATATATATACACATTCCTTTTTGTGTAAAAAAATGTGATTATTGTGACTTTCTTTCTTTTCAGAGTACAAAAGAAGAGAGAAAAAAATATGTAGATTTTCTTGTAAAAGAAATAGAGCTATATCCTAAATATAATTATGATACAGTGTATTTTGGAGGAGGAACTCCCTCTCTTTTAGAACCTGAAGATGTGAAGAAAATACTTTCCAAATTAAGTATAAATAAAGGGGCAGAAATTACTCTTGAAGCAAATCCTAAAACAGTTGATTATGAAAAATTAAAAAGTTTTAAAGAGGCTGGAATAAACAGACTTAGTATGGGAATACAAAGTTTTAATGAAAAATTTTTAAAGAAACTTGGAAGACTTCATAACTCACAAGAGGGAGAAGAAGCATATAAAATGGCAAGAAAGGCAGGATACGATAATATAAGTCTTGATCTTATGTTTTCTCTTCCTGATCAGACTCTTGAAGAGGTAAAAGAAGATTTACAGAAAATGATTTCTTTAAATCCAGAGCACTTTTCAATTTATTCTCTTATTTGGGAGCCTGATACTAAATTTTTTGAAAAACTTGAAAAAGGTGAGTATAAAGAGACAGATAATGACTTAGAAGCTTCAATGTATGAAATGATAATAGATTATTCTGAAAAATCAGGGTATAGCCATTATGAAATATCAAATTTTTCAAAAGAAGGAAAAGAAGCTAGGCACAATTCAAAATATTGGAGAAATGATGAGTATGTTGGAATAGGATTGGGAGCTTCAGGATATATTGATGGAATAAGATATAAAAACAAGATGAAATTTACAGATTATTATGATAGTATATTAGTAGGGGAAAAACCTATTTTAGAGAAAGAAGAAGTTTCAGAAGATATGAAAGAGGAATATAGACATATTTTAGGGCTTCGTCTTTTAAAAGAAGGTATTATCCCTTCTTCCTTAGAAAAATATAAGAAAAATTATAAAGAATTGGAAGAAGATGGTTTTATTGAAAAAAAATTAGAAAGATATATTCTTACTAAAAAAGGAATTTTCTTAGCTAATGATGTTTTTGAAAAACTTATATAAAGCGGGTGAATGAAATGGGAATAGTTACAAAAAATGTACAAGAAGTTTTAGAGGATATAAAAAAGTATTCAAAAAATCCTGAAAAAGTGAAACTTGTAGCTGTTACAAAGTATCCTAATGTAGGAAGAGCTGAATTAGAAGAACTTATGGAAAATGGAATTTTAAATTTTGGAGAGAACAGAGTTCAGGTTCTTGAAGCTAAAAGAGAACTTATGGATGATGTGAAAGACAAAATAAGCTGGAATTTCATAGGGAATTTACAAAAAAACAAGGTAAAATATATAATTGATTATGTATGTATGATACATTCTGTAAATAAGTTATCTCTTGCTCAGGAAATTGATAAGAGAGCAGCTGCTTGTGGAAGAAAACTTGATGTTCTTGTTGAAATAAATCTTTCAGGAGAAGACAGCAAAGAGGGATATGATCTTGAAGAATTTTATAAAGAGCTTCCAGAACTTATGAAACTTCAGAATATAAATATAAAAGGGCTTATGACAATGGCACCTAATGTTACAGATGAAGATAAAATAAGAGCAAGTTTCAGAAAATTAAGAGAAAT
This sequence comes from Fusobacterium perfoetens, assembly GCF_021531595.1. NCBI lineage: Bacteria > Fusobacteriati > Fusobacteriota > Fusobacteriia > Fusobacteriales > Fusobacteriaceae > Fusobacterium > Fusobacterium perfoetens. The sequence continues at coordinate 89,101 of NZ_JADYUD010000003.1, read as the reverse complement.
TAAAGATGAACTTAATGAAAAATATTTTGATGGAAAATTAACAGAACTTTCTATGGGAATGAGCCATGATTATAAAATAGCTTTGGAAGAAGGTTCTACAATCATAAGAATCGGAACAAAATTATATAATTAGGAGGAGTTATGAGCAATAACGAAAAGTTAAAAAGTAAATTCAGAAGTTTTAAAGAAATACTTGGAATGGGAGAAGGAGAAGAAGTAGCAGAAGATACAGGTATAATAGATATTGACATTCAAAAAAATGCAGGTGAAGAATCTAATCAGTCTGAACCAGTTCAAGGGCTTTTTAAAAAATCTAAGAATGAGAAAAAAGTAAAAGAAAGAGAAAAGGAAAAAACAATGGACACTTCAGCTTATCAAAGTGTTATAATTGATCCTAAAAAATTTGAAGACTGTAAAAAAATAGCAAATTATATAAAAGATGATAAAACAGTAACACTTAATCTTGAGCATCTTGACAATGAAACAGCTCAGAGAATAATAGATTTTTTAAGTGGAGCTATGAGTATAAAAGAAGCTAAGCTTATAGAGATCAGTAAAAATGTATATGTTTCTGTTCCAAAAAATATAAATGTATTTTTTGACGGAGAAAACGAAAGAAAAGAAAAATCATTTTTAAAATTATAAGAAAATAGAAGGGGTTAAAATTAGTGAATAAAAAAGTAAAAGCATTAGCATTATTTTCAGGAGGGCTTGACAGTGCTCTGGCAATAAAATTAATAACAAATCAAGGAGTTGAAGTTATAGCACTTAACTTTGTTTCTCATTTTTTCGGAGGAAAAAATGAAAAGGCTGAAGCTATGGCAAAACAGCTGGGGGTACAGCTAGAATATGTTGATTTTAGTCAGAAACATATAGAAATGATGAAAAATCCAGTATATGGAAGAGGGAAAAACATGAATCCATGTATTGATTGTCATGCTCTTATGTTTAAATTTGCTGGAGAGCTTTTAGAAAAGTATGATGCAGATTTTCTTATTTCAGGAGAAGTTTTAGGACAAAGACCTATGTCTCAGAACTATCAGGCTCTTGAAAAAGTAAAAGGACTTTCTAAATTGGAAGATTTAATAGTAAGACCTTTATCAGCAAAACTTCTTCCTCCTAGCAAAGCAGAACTTGAAGGACTTATTGACAGAGAAAAACTTCTTGATATAGAAGGAAGAAGCAGAAAAAGACAAATAGAAATTGCAGAGCAAATGGGAATAGTTGACTATCCTACTCCTGCAGGAGGATGCCTTTTAACAGATCCTGGATATTCAAAAAGATTAAAACTTATTGAACAAGATGGACTTCTTAATGAAGAAAGTTCAAAAATATTCCATCTCCTAAAAAAAGGTAGATTTTTTAGATTTGAAGAGAGAAAATATCTTTTTGTAGGAAGAATGAAAGAAGATAATGACGAGATTGTAAAATATAAAGATGCAGGTTCTATGTTTATAAGAGGAAAAGGTGTGGGAGGTCCATATATTCTAGGATATGGTGAGCTTTCAGAAGAACAGATTGAATTTGCAAAAAATCTTTTTTCAAGATACTGTAAATTTAAAGGTGAACAGCCTATAGAAATTTTCTTTAATGAAAAACCAGTTTCTGTAGATATTATTGATAAAGAAGCTGTGGAAGAGAACATTAAAAAATATCAAGTAACAATGGAGTGATATGATTAAGGAGGGAAGCCTCCTTTTTTCATATATAAAAAGCAAAAAAATATTTATCAATAAGCAAAAATTTTGTATAATATTAGTGTATATTATTAAATATATTTTTTCTTAAAATATATTAATTAAATTATAAATATACATTTTAAAGAAATTTTTGTTTAATAAGATGAGATTTGGGAAAAGGGAGAGGAGTAATATGACAACACAAAATAAATTATTACTGACAAATATGGAAATAATTCATGCTGATGAAAATTTTGGAGCTGCCTTGACTGACTCTGAAAAAGAATCTGTAGTAGAAAGATATATTCAGCTTTCATTTGACGAAATTGAGGTTTCCCATATATGTAAATGGCTTGGAATATGGTTTCCAAATATGACAGACAGAAAAACAAATCAAATAAATTTCTTTGAGTATATTGAAAAAGGAAAAAAATATCTAGAGATAGCATTAAATTATAATGATTATACATTTTTTTCAGAAACTGTAAAATATGATGAATCAGTTATAGAAAAGATAAAAGAAATTGTAAAATAAATTTTTTAAAATAAGGGCTGTTGCAAATCTATAAAATTTTATTTTTATAAATTAGAAATGCAGCAGCCCTTATTATATTAAAAATATTTTTAGAATTAGATGAGGTGAAAATATTTATTAAGTTCTTCATAGAAGATTTTTTTAATAACAACAACACAACTTGCAAGGGTTTCTTGTTCAGGACTTAATTTACTTAAAGTGATTTTATCCCAAAATTCAGTGAGTTGATATTCTTTTATATATTGTTCAAGAAGGAACATATATGATTTATACGAAAAGAAATCTCCATAAAGAACAATATTACTGCTTCCTGTAAGAGCATATGTGTTTATAATAGACTGTGCCATAAGAGAAGCACTTTTTCTTAAAATATTATTCACTTGTATAGAGCCTTTTTCAAAAGCTGAGAAAAGTTTATTAATGTTAAAACTTCCAAAACTGTTATTAAGTTCTTCTGCTAAAACAGGAGAATCTTTTTTATTAAAATTCTTTTCAAGTTCTTTTTTTATTCTGTTTATTGATATGATGCTTTCAAGGCAGCCCTTTCTTTTACATACAGGGCAATAGTCCTCCTTAGGATCTATTATAATATGCCCTATTCTTCCTACTATATTTTCTTTATTTGTATAAAGAGTCCCATCTTTAAAAAGAGCTCCTCCAATTCCATGAATAGTATATTTTATAAGAAAAAAATCATCATATTCAGGAAAAAAGAAATTCTGTGCTACAGATAAACTTTTTACATCGTTTTCAATGAAAACAGGAAGATTTATTTTTTCTTTTATATGTTCTTTTATTTCTAATTTTTTTTCAAGGAAGTCTTCTCCTATGATTCCTTTTTCAACATCAGTAGTACCTTTTGAACTTACTCCAATTCCTGCAAAATCATTAACAGAAAGAGAATTATTTTCCATATATGAAAATATTATGCTGAAAATAGATTCCATAAGTTTATCTCCATCTTTGAGGTTTGTAGGAATTCTTTTTGAAAAAAGAAGAGATGGTTTTAAGTCAGAAATAACTATTTCACAATATTCACTTGATATATTTATTCCTATTATCTTTTTTAGAGAGTAATTTATATTAAGAGCTATTTCTTTTCTTCCTGCTCTATTTGAAGCAAGAACATCTCCTTCTATAATTAAATTTTTTTCCTTTAAGTGATTACAGATATTTGTAAGAAGGGTAGATGAAAGCCCCGTTGAAGAAGATATGAATTTTTTAGAACAATTTTCATTTAATCTCATAAACTCAAGAACGGACATAATATTATTTATTTTTAATTTTTCAAGCTGTTTCATAGTCTCTCCCTTCAAAATGTTTTGATAATAAAAGTATAGCACATTTTTTTTGAAAATATAAGAGCTCTTAAAATAATTATTAAAAAAAATTTAATAATTATCAAAAAAAGTTTGCTTTTTTTAAATAAATGAGGTATAAATAAAACAAGGAAATTAAAATTTAGTTTATAAATGATAAAATAAATATTAAAATAATACAAAAAATACATAAAATAAAGGGTATAATATATTATTTTATAAAATTTATTAATTAGGAGGTATAAGGTGAAAACAATAATGATATTGTTTGATTCATTGAATAAAAATTATCTTCCACCTTATGGAAATTCTTGGATAAAAGCACCAAATTTCCAAAGGCTTGCAGAACATTCAGTAAAATTTAATAATTGTTTTGCAGGAAGTCTTCCTTGTATGCCTGCAAGAAGAGAGCTTCATACTGGAAGATATAATTTCCTTCATAGAAGCTGGGGACCTTTAGAGCCATTTGATGATTCAATGCCTGAAATTTTAAAAATGAATGGAGTTTATACTCATCTTGCTACAGATCATCATTTATACTGGGCAGACGGAGGAGCAACATATCACAGCAGATTTTCAAGCTGGGAAATGATAAGAGGACAAGAAGGAGATCCTTGGAAAGGGCAGATAAAATTCCCTGAGATTCCTGAAGATGCAAAAGCACCTCAAAGACTTTTCCTTCCTTCAAGAGAAAAACTTGCTGATATATGGCGTCAGGAATGGGTAAACCGTCAGGAATTTAAAGAAGAAAAAGATTATCCTCAGTCAAGAACATTTAAAGCAGGAATAGACTTTATAGAAAAGAATCATAGTGATGATAATTGGTTCTTACAGATAGAATCTTTTGATCCACATGAACCATATGTTGTCCCTGAAGAATATGATGCACTTTATGGGGAACATATTAAAAAGAAAAATTTAGATTGGCCTGATTATCATCCTGTAATTGAAAGTAGTGATGATGTAGAAAATTTAAAATATAAGTATGCAGCTCTTCTTTCAAAATGTGACAGAAGCCTTGGAAATGTTTTAGATCTTATGGATAAATATAATATGTGGGACGATACAATGCTTATTGTATGTACAGACCATGGTTTCCTTCTTGGAGAACATGGATGGTGGGCAAAAAATATGATGCCAGCATATAATGAACTTGTAAATACTCCTCTTTTTATATGGGATCCAAGATCTAAGAAAAAAGGAGAGACAAGACATTCTTTAGTTCAGCTGATAGATATGGCACCTACTGTTCTTGAATTTTTCGGAATGGAGATTCCAAAAGATATGCAGGGGAAACCTTTAAGAGAAACAATAGAAAATGATAAAAAAGTAAGAGAAGCTTGTATTTTTGGTTGGCATGGAAATCAGATAAACTGTACAGACGGAAAATATGTGTATATGAGAGGTGAAGCAGTAAATACAAATGCTCCTCTTTATGAGTATACTCTTATGCCTACACATATAAAATCAAGATTTTCCATAGAAGAACTTAAAGATTTTGAAGTAGCAGAACCTTTCTCGTTCACAAAAGGTTGCAGAACAATGAAAATAGAAGTTAAAAACTTTAATCAGCACTATAGATTTGGAACTCAGCTTTTTGATATAGAAAAAGATCCTCATCAGATAAATTCTATAACTGATATTGATACAGAAGTAAGAATGGCAAATCTTATGAGAGAACTTATGAAAGAAAGCGATGCCCCTTGTGAGCAATATGAAAGAATAGGACTTTCATGTGATAAAGAAGTTACAAGAGAGGATGTAATAAACTATAGAGAAACATTTGAAAGAGAATATTCAATAGATAAAGATATGGAAGATTCTTTAGAATGGGAAGGAAATACAAAAAATGAGCTTACAGCTTTTATAAATCTTGTAAAAACATCTGATAAAGATAAGCTTGTAATGGAATTTAAAGAGGAAGTAAAAGCTAAAAATATTTCTTTAATAACAGAAAAATTTGTTGAAGAATTTGTAAAGGAAAGAGTAGATGAAGAAAGAAAATCTATGATTATGTATTTCTTAAATCTACTTTCAAGAAGAAAATAAATTTTATAAACAAAATAAAACAAACAAAACAAAAGTCAGGAGGAAGTTATGAAAAAAATATTCAGAGTATTAGTAATTTGTATTTTAGCACTTGTAACAGCTTTACCGTCTTTTGCAGCTAAAAAAGTAACTGCAGAAAATTGGCCGAATAAACCTGTAATTATTACAGTTCCTTGGGCAGTAGGAGGTCTTGCAGACCAAGCTAACAGAGCTTTAGCTCAATATGGACAAAAATATCTTGGACAACCTGTTGTTCCTGATAATAAAATTGGAGCTGGAGGAGTAGTTGCTCTTACTGAATATCTTCGTGAAAAACCTAATTCTGTAAAACTAATTTATGGAGGAGAAGGAAACTTTGCAATAGGACCTTTATTTAATCCTGTTCCATTTAAGTGGGAACAATTTACACCAGTAGTTAATATTTACAAATCAAACTTTGTAATGGTAGCTAATCCAAAAATTGGAGTAAAATCTCTTGCAGATTTAAAAGAATATGGAAAAGATAAGAAAATAATATTTGCAGTTGCAGGTCTTAATTCTTCAGAATATCTTATGATTTCAGCTCTTTTAAGTGAAATGGGATTAGATTTTGAAGGTGTTTCTTTTGATGGTGCAAATGAAGCAATGACAGCTACTTTATCAGGAGATACTGTTATAGGAATTACTCATGCTTCCCTTGCTAAAGAATTTGTAAAAACAAATCGTTTAACTCCAGTTGTTGTATTTGATGAAAAACCATTAAAAGATGAAGTTTATAATCTTGAATGTGTTGGAGATTATGGATATGATACATTCTTAGTAAACAGATGTATTCTTTTAATGCCTGCAGGAACTGATCCAGCTATAGTTGATAAAATGTATAAAGCTGTTCTTCAAATATTTGAAGAACCAGGATTTAAAGAAACAGCAACTAATTTAGGATTAACTCTTGATCCTATTGGACCTGAAGAATGTGATAAACATATAAAAGACTCTACTGAAAAAGCTAAAAGATTCTACGAAATGATAAAAAAATAGTTTGTTTTAAAAGAGGGTGGCTGAAAAGGCAGTCGCCCTCATCTTTAAAATTTGAGGTGGTGAAAACAAGTGAAATACAAAATTAAAGTAAATATTGTAGGAGGAGCAATTTTTATCATTCTTTCAATGATATTGTGGTATCTAATTCCTTCGCAAATTCCTATAAATTCAGATGGGATTATAACTTCAAGAAGTTTTCCAAGACTTATTGTTTTACTTATGTTTTTTTCAAGTTTGTTTATTTTTGTTTCAGATATTATAAAATTAATTTCAAAGCGTCCAGTGAGTGAAGTTGAAGTAAATCTTAAAGAAGAGGGAAGGGCAGCAGTTGTATGTGTACTTCTTGTAGCTTATGCTTTCCTTCTTAATAAAATAGGATTTATGATTGCTTCAATAGTTTATTGTTATTCTATGCTTATATTTTTTAAATGTAAAAATTGGAAATATTATATTATAGTAACTATTATATGTATGGCTGTAACTTATATATTTAAAAATATATTGCTTGTACAGCTGCCATAAAAGAGAGGAAAGAGATGATTGCAAATATTATAGATGGATTTTTTGAATTTTTTAAACTTAGCAGTTTTATTTATATGAATCTAGGTCTTCTTGCAGGAGTAGTATTTGGTTGTATTCCAGGTTTAACAGTAATGCTTTGTCTGGTGCTTTTTCTTCCTTTCACTTATAACTTAGAAGCGATTGATTCATTTATGTTTTTACTTGGGATTTATTGTGCTGGAAGTTATGGAGGATCTATTTCAGCAATTCTTATAAATACTCCTGGAACTCCTCATGCAGCTGCAACAATGCTTGATGGAAATCCAATGGCAAAAAAAGGGCTTGCTAAAAAAGCTCTTAATATAGCTTTAGAAGCTTCAACTTTTGGGGGAATATTCAGTGCTCTTGTACTATTATTCTTAGCTCCACAAGTTGCAAAAGTTGCTTTAAAGTTTGGAGCATCAGAAATATTTATTCTTTGTGTATTTGGACTTTCAATAATAGCTGGAGTAAGTGGAGACAGTCTGGCAAAAGGAATAATTTCAGGATGTATAGGTCTTTTCCTTTCAACAGTTGGAATGGATATTATAAGTGGAACATTTAGATTTACTCTTAATAATTATAATCTTTATGCAGGTTTTGATCTTGTAATAGTTCTTATAGGTTTATTTGCTCTTTCTGAAACAATTTCAAATTCAAATGGAAGTAAAGATTTTAAAGCTTCTACCACTATGAGCCTTGAATCTGTAAAAGATACAGGAAAACTTACAAAAGCTGAGTATAAAAGAATGTTTCCTCATGCTTTAAGATCATCAATCATTGGTGTTATAGTTGGTATCATTCCAGGAACAGGAGCTTCAATGGCTTCATTCTTCAGTTATGATAGAGCAAGAAAAACTTCAAAACATCCTGAAGAATTTGGAAAAGGTTCAATAGATGGAATTGCAGCAGCAGAATCTGCAAACAATGCTGTTACAGGTGCAACACTTATTCCTCTTTTAACTCTTGGAATACCTGGAGATGCTGCAGTTGCTATCCTTCTTGGAACACTTATGGCAAATGGGTTAACACCGGGGCCTAATCTATTCCAAGAGCATGGACTTACTCTTTATGCAATAATGGTTGGACTTGTATTTATAAATATTTTTATGTACATTCAAGGAAAATATTTAACAGGTTTCTTTGCAAAAGTTACAAAGATTCCAAGTGAAATATTGATACCTATAATTGTTGTATTCTGTTTTGCAGGTTCATATTCAATAAAAAGTTCAATGTTTGATTTATATATTTCAATAGCATTTGGAATAATAGCATATATTCTTGTAAAACTTAAATTCTCAACAATTCCTGTATTATTAGGACTTGTTTTGGGAGCTCTTACAGAATCAAACTTAAGAAGAACACTTATAATTTCTCAAGGAAGTCTTTCAATATTCTATAAGAGACCTATTTCTCTTGTATTTATTATAGTTCTTGTAATAACAATAGGATTTATTGTAAAAGAAAATATTGCAAGAAGCAAAAGAAACCCTAACTAAGTTTTTATAAAAAGTAAAAGTGGGAGTACATTTCGTACTTCCATTTTTATTTAATATAATTATTTTGAATAAGAAATTAAATAAGCAGGGGATAAAATATCCACCTGCTTATTTAAGTATTTATTGAGAGTTGTGTGTCGGCTTTATAATGTTTTATAAACTTCTATAACTTTATCCTCTATTTCAGGATTATTTGAAAGAGAAGTAATTTCTCTAAATGCTTTGTTTAAATTTTCATGCTCAATTTTATCTTTAAGAATAACTGCTTGTGGATCATTTTCATTTCTGTATGCCATAGCTGCAGCTATACCACGGATAAGGTTATCATTTTTTGTGTTGTATTCAAGAGTTCCTCTAAGAGGTTTTATTAATCTATCATTATATCCTAATTTTCTTAATGGTTCTCTTCCAACTCTATCAACTTCGTCTACAAGATATGGATTTTCAAATCTTGAAACAATTTTTTTAATATATTTTTCATGGGCATCTCTGTCAAAGTTATATCTTTTAATAAGTACTTCTCCACTTTCTTCCATAGCATGAACAACTACATCTTTTATTTTTTCATCATTTATGCTTTCTCTTATTGTTTTATGTCCTTCTAAGATTCCAAGATAAGCAGTAAGAGCATGACCTGTATTTAATGTAAATAATTTTCTTTCAATAAAAGCCATTAAATTATCTGTTAAAGTCATTCCTTCAATGTTTGGTATTTCTCCTTTGAAAAGAGTTTTGTCAACTATCCATTCATTAAACTCTTCAACTCTAACCCTTAAAATATCTGCACCTTTTTCCATAGGAGGTACAATTCTATCTACAGTTGAATCTGGGAATCCTACATAAGTTTCAATATATTCTTTTACAGAGTCATCTATATGTTTATAAACTTCCTCTTTTAAGAATGAAGAACCTTTTATCATATTTTCACAGGCAATTATATTAAGATAATCTTTTATTCCTGCTTCCATTCTTGTTTTTATTCCCTCTGCTAAAGTTTTTGCAATTATTGGAAGTACAACAGGCCCAACTGCTGTTGTGATAAGGTTAGTTTTCTTAATTTCTTCAAATATATCAGAAGAATTTGACATGACTCCATAAACATTTTTTATTAAAATTTCCTGACAATCTTCTCCAACTACTTCAACAATATATTCATGTTTTTTATTAAGTTCATCTATTACAGCTTTATTGATATCTGCAAAACAAACTTCATAACCATTTTGTGAAAGTATATTTCCTATAAAACCTCTTCCTATGTTTCCTGCACCAAATTGTATAGCTTTTTTCATTTTTCATCACTCCTTAAAAAGAAAATTTTTCATATAATTTTGTAAAATCTTTTTCATTTTTTAATAAAAGAACTTCATCTTCATCTTCAACAATATCTGATATGTGAGAGATAATATCTATATGCTCATTGTTTTTTCCTGCAATTCCTATTAAGAAATAAGCTATGTTGCCATTTCCAAAATCTATTCCATCAGGATATTGAAGAATAGTTATTCCAGGTTTTAAGACTTCACTTTTTCCTTCTGAAGTTCCATGAGGAATTGCTACATAATTTCCAATGTATGTTGTTGATTCTTTTTCACGCTCAAATATAAATTTTTCATAATTTTTACTTACATACCCTAAATCTGCTAGTTGTTTACTTACAGCTTTAAGAGCTTCTTCTTTTGGAACAGATGGAAGATTTAAAAGAAGTCCTTCTTTTCTTAAAATACTTCCTTTTTTATTAAAATCATTTGGTGCTGCAGCTTGATGTTCTCTTCCTCCTGTGCTTTTATCAACACCATTTGAGTATACTTTTTTCTTTGCTTCAGTTTCTTCTTCAGCAGTTTCATTTTTAAGTTGATTTACAAGATTGTCATAGAATTCTCCGTCCATAAAGTTTTTAATTGAAAGATGAAGAGGATTTTTTACTTTTGCTTTTGCTCTTTCTGTTAAATCTTCATGTGTTATAACAATATCAATATCTTCTGTAAGATTTGAAATAGAACGGTTTGTTACATCTATATCAAGACCTGCTGCCTTTACTTTTTTTCTTAAAACACTTGCCCCCATTGCACTTGAACCCATACCAGCATCACAAGCTACAACTATTTTTGAAATTTTTCCTGAAGCTATAACAGGAGTTTCTGAATTTTTAGATTGAGCTTTCATTTGTTTCATTTTATTTTTTGCTTTTTCTAAATCTTCTTCACTTTCTTTAGAAGTTTTTAAAATTGCTGATGCTGTTACAAAAGATACAAGTCCACCTGCCATAACTCCTAAAAGAACATTTATAAGTCCTCCTTTTGGAGCAAGAGCCATTATTGCAAAAATACTTCCTGGAGAAGGAGGAGCAATTAATCCAGAACCTAAAACAACATTTGTGAAAACACCTGCCATTCCTCCTAAAATTACAGCTACTAATAAAAATGGCTTCATTAAAATGTATGGGAAATAGATTTCATGTATTCCACCAAAGAAATGAATTAGTGCAGCTCCTGAAGCTGAATTTTTTGAACTTCCTTTTCCAAAGAACATATATGCAAGAAGTATTCCAAGACCTGGGCCAGGATTTGCTTCAATAAGGAAGAATAAAGATTTTCCTGTATCAGAAACTTGCTGAATTCCAAGAGGAGAGAAAACTCCATGGTTGATTGCATTGTTAAGGAAAAGAATTTTTGCAGGTTCTACTAATACTGATGTAAGAGGAAGAAGTCCTAATTCAACAAGTTTATTTACTCCATTTCCAAGTGCTGTATTTGACATTTGTACTAAAGGTCCAACTGCTTTGTAAAAAACAAGTGCTAAAATCATTCCGATAATTCCAGCAGAGAAATTATTTACAAGCATTTCAAAACCTGATTTTATTTTTCCATCTATTGCTTCATCAAATTTTTTTATTGCATATCCTCCAACAGGCCCTGCTATCATAGCACCAATAAACATTGGAATAGATGTTCCTGCAATAACTCCTGCTGTAGTAATTGCTCCAACAACTCCACCACGCTCTCCTGCTACAAGTTTTCCTCCACTGTATCCAATTAAGATTGGAAGAAGATAAGTAAGCATAACTCCTACCATTGTTGCAAAGTTTTCATTTGGCATCCAACCTGTTGGTATGAAAAGAGCTGTTATAAATCCCCAAGCTATAAAAGCTCCTATATTTGGCATAACCATTCCACTCAAAAATCTTCCGAAAGATTGAACCAAAACTTTAATATTTTTTTCTGTCTTCATAATATCCTCCTTAAAATTTATCCTATGTTTATCACTTCTTTTTATAGTTAAATTATATATAATTTGTATTTTTTGTTCAAAGTTCAAACATTTCATTTTAAATGATAGTGGATAAATTCAAAAAAGTGAGAAAGATAATTTTTCAAAAAAAATGGAAAAGAATTGTATGTAAAAAAAATAAAATTTTATACCATGAAAATTATTTTCAATTTCATAAAATTTTATTTTTTATAGTTATTTAATATAATAAAAACACCCTGCATTGAAAAAAAGTTTGTTATTAATACAGTGAACAAAGCGTAAAAAATTCATATGTTTGAGGACATAGTCCGAGTTTATGAATTTTAGCTTTGAGAACAAAATTAATAAAACTTTTTTCACCAGCAGGGCGAGTTTCTTTTCGTCGATGCAGAAGACGAACGACCATCAGGAAGTTCGACGACTAGCAGAGCCGACGAATTAAAAATTTTATTTATTAAATTTTTAATTTGTTCACACTAATTCTTTGCTCGTACAAAGAAAATGAACAGCTACATATTATCTATAAAATTTTTTATATCTTCTTTTGAAGAGTGTTCTATATAATTTAAAAAATCATGTTCTTCTATAAGAGTTACAAATTTTGTAAGTGCATCTATATGTTCTTTATGGTCTACACTTGAAAAACATAAAATTATTTTTACTTTTTTATCTCCTGGGAATACAACTGGTTCTTTTAATTCTAAAAGACTCATTCCTGTTTTCATTACAAGATTTTCTGTCCTTGCATGAGGAAGTGCTATTTTATCATTTATAACCATATAGCTTCCATTAATTTTTACATTTTTTATCATTTCATTAACATATTCCAAAGTTACAGAATTATTATCTACAAGACACTGTCCTGCTTTTTGTATAGCTTCCTCCCATGAAGAAGCTTCTTCTTTAACCTTAATATTTGATATTGGAAGAAGGTCTGCTAATGTATAACTTTTAGCAGAAGAAATATCATCAATATATTTATGTTTTAAAAGTTTTTTCAGTTTATTTATAAGCTCTTCTTCATTTACTATTTCTGTTTCTTCTCTTATTATATCCATAAGGGCTTTTAAAGAAATTCTTTTTTTGCTTTCACTAAGACCATAACTTTCTAAAAGGTTTCTATCCTCTTTTGTTAAAATTGGATGAACTTTTATAACAGGAAGAGGGTAATTTAATTCTTCCATTTCAAGAGTGGTTATAATAAAATCAATATCATTATAGTTATCTATTTCTAAGAATTTATGATAAGGAATAGTATCAACTATATTAACATCATATCTTTCAAGAAGTTTTTGAGCTAGAAGTTTAGAACTTCCATATCCTAAACCACAGACAAGAAGTATGTTTTTAGTTTTCTTCTGAATGCTTAATTTTCTGTCAATAGCAGTTTTAAAATGAATTGTAAGGAAAGCAATTTCTTCTTTTGGAATAGTTTTTCCTATATACTTTTCAAGATATTTTTTGCTGACCATTTCAACTTTTTCATAAAGACTGCTATAAAGTTCTTCTACTTCATTATAAATATTATTTTCAAAAGCAACATTATTTCTTATTCTATAATAAGCAGGTTTTAGATGGTTTAAAAGCCCATCAATTAAAATTTTATCTTGAGAAAGATTTATATTAAGAGCTTTTCCTAAATCTCTTATAATTTCATTTACAGATGTTTCAAGTTCTATCCAGTTTTCAAAAAATGATGAGTTGAAGTTATATGAGTGAGAACCTAAAAACATTTCTGTAAGGAGAAGCATTTCACTCTCATTTATTTCTATGCCAAAATAATTTTTTAAATGTTCAATCTCATTTTTTATAATAGAAAACTCTTTTGTTTCCATTATAAATTTTTTATTTGTCTCTCTTTTTTCCAATGAATGTCCGTCTCTTATTCTTACAATCATAATTCCGATATAAAATCTTAAAAGCATAAAAGCCTCATCAGAGATAACTGCATTTAATTTTTTTTCAATTCTTTTTACAAAAGTCCTTATGATTTTTAAATCAATATCTTCAAAAACAGAAGTAATTTCTTCAAATATTATATTTGAGCCACGGGAATTTTTTTCTCCAGGTTTTTCTATAAAAATATTGCTGCTTGTTATATAAAGATATTTATTCATAAATTTAAGCTGAAGATTTCTTATTTTTTCTTCACTTCCCTGAAGGATTACGCCCTGCTTTGATATGAAAACAAGATTTAAATCATGTTCAAGAAGAAAAATTTTTATTTCTTTTAAATCTAATTTAATTGTACTTATGCTTACATCAAGTTCTTCTGCAAAATCTAAAAATTTATTATCAGGATAAAAAAGAAATCTCATTTCAATATATTCTTTTCTTTCATCAGCATCAAAGACATAAAATCTTTTTGTAAGATCTGCTAAAAAATTTTCTATTCTTTCAGAATCTTCATTAAGCAAATAAGTTCCTTTAGCAGATTTCTCAATTTCATTTAAGTTTGCTCTATTTAGATAATAATTTATATTTTCTATATCATATCTTATACTTCTTTCACTTATTTGAAATTTTTCAGCCATATCTTTAAGTGAAAGGGAAAAATTATTTTTTGTCAGATAGTCTATTATTTCAATACATCTTTTACTAAGCATTTTTCTCTCCCTCTTTAAAAATTTTATTTAATTCCAGTGTCTTAATAAAATCTTCTTCATCATCAGAAATTTCTAATTCTGATATAAGATTTTTATCTTGTGAAATTTCATATATCTTTTCTATGAATCTATTATAAATTTCATCATTTTGAGTACATATTCCAATGACTAAGAAAACTTCACTTTCTTTTATTCCGTATGGATATTGATTTAAAGTTATTTTATCTGAAAAGACATTTTCCCTTTTTGGAACAATAAGAAAATTTTCTCCTATTTGAAAAGAGCTATCAAAATTAAAATCTTTTCCTAAAAAGTTTACACTTTCTTCTTTAGACATGCTTTTTAAATTTAAATTTATTTTAATTTTTTCTTCACATTTATCGTTATTTTTTTTAGATTCCTCCAAAATAAAGTATTTTTTTATAAGTTCATCATAAAAGTTATAATCTGTATAATCTTCCAGTCCTACAACAATATTTTTTGGATAAATTTTTTGTACTTTATTTTTTAAATTATTATGTGTTATTATAAAAGAATGATTTTTTATATTATCTCCTATAAAAGAACTATAAGCTTTTACATTTTCAATTTTATATTTATCAATGGTTTTTTTCAGAATAGTGCTTCCTATATGGCTTGAACCCATTCCTCCATTGCATAAAACAACTATCTCTGTTTCAATATTTTCTGTTTCTTTTATAAAAAATGTTTCTTCTGTAGTTTTATTTTTATCTCTTTGTTTTTCATAAGTAAGTAGCATATAAGCTGTTCCAAAGGACACCATAGAAGATAATAGTATTCCTGTTAAAAGGATAATTCTTGATCCTGAAGATAAAAGAGTTATTAAAATTACACTTCCTGGGGAAGGAACTCCTGAAAGGGAAACATTGAAGTAATAAAAAAATATATTTCCTGCAAGTCCTCCTAAAATAACAGCACTAATAAGTTTTAAATTTTTAAGAACATAGGAAAAATATATTTCATGTATTCCTCCAAAAAATTCTATAATTATACTTGAAAACATATTTTTTCTTTTATTTTTTGATAAAAAATATAAAGCTAAAAGTATTCCAAGTCCTGGTCCTGGATTTGTCTCAAGAAGAAAGAATAAAGATTTTCCATCTAATAAAAGTTCCTTATAGCCCATAACTGCTAAAAATCCATGATTTATAAAATTATTAATAAAAAATATTTTACAGATTTCTATAATAACTGTTAAAATTGCCACTCCCCATATTTCATTTCCTATTTTCAAGAAAATATCAGTTCCCTCTTTAAAGAAAATATTAATATAAGGAATTATTTTTAGAAATATAAAATAATATAAAATTGATGTTGCAGGTACAAAAAAGTTTATAGCAAACATTTCAAATCCTGGAACAACTTTTATAAGAATTTTTTCTTTAAAAAATTTTACTGTATAACTCACTAAAAAGCTTATTAAAATAACTTCCAGAATATTTCTTGTGTCTCCAGTTGAAATAATAAGAGATGTTCCAATTATTCCGCTTATTCCTCCATGTTTTTCATCAATATAATTTCCTGTAGTATATCCTATTGAAAGAGGAACTGCATATTTTGTAAAAATTAAAGATAAAAGTGAAAATGGCGGATAATAAGGAACTAACCACTGTATAAATCCTACTGTAATAAATAACAGTATATTTTTTATAATTATTCTTTGAATGAATTCTCCTGTCTTACAAAGTATATTTTTCATTAAATCACCTGTATTATATGGTTATTATAAATTATATATTATTAATTTGAATTTGTCTCTTTTAATTTGTTTCAAAAAATTATGAAAAGAATAAACTTTGATGTTTTTTTATAAAAACTATACAATAAGTTAAATTAAAAATAAATAGAAGGAGGAATAATTTATGAGACTTGTTATACCTGAAGGAAAAATTGGAGAATGGGCTGCTGTTTATGTTGCAAAGAAAATAATAGAATTTGCTCCTACAGAGGAGAAACCTTTTGTTTTAGGTCTTCCTACAGGAAGTACACCTGTTGATATGTATAAAAATCTTATAAAATTCTATAATGATGGATTAATTTCTTTTAAAAATGTTATAACTTTTAATATGGATGAGTATGTTGGGCTTGGGCCAAATGATAAACAAAGTTATCACACATATATGTTTGAAACTTTTTTCAATCATGTTGATATAAAAAAAGAGAATATAAATATATTAAATGGACTAGCTGAAAACTCAGCAGAAGAATGTAAAAGATATGAAGAAAAAATAAAATCTCTAGGGGGAATAAAATTATTTGTTGGAGGAATTGGTTCTGATGGACATCTTGCATTTAATGAACCTGGTTCTTCTCTTGCATCAAAAACAAGGGTAAAAGATCTTACTTCAGAAACTATTCAGGCAAATGCAAGATTTTTTGACAATGATATAAATAAAGTTCCAAAATCTGCTTATACTGTTGGAGTATCCACTGTTTTATCATCTGAAGAAGTTCTTATAATGGTTGATACACCAAGTAAGGCTCTTGCTCTTCACAAAGCTGTAGAAGAGGGGGTTAGTCATATGTGTACTGTCTCTGCTCTTCAACTTCATGAAAAAGGAATTATTGTTGCAGCAGAAGAAGCTTGTGGAGAATTAAAAGTTGGAACTTATAGATATTTTAAAGATATAGAAAAAGATAATTTAAATACAGAAAAACTTATAAATTCTTTATATTCTAAATAAGCTTTGAATTACATATTATACATAAAATAAGAAGGAGAGATAAAATTCTCTCCTTCTTATTTTATTACTTTGTCAGAAATTTCTATTTCACTTTCATAAATTTTTAACATTTTTGGTGTTCCATCAGCAGGAAATTTAAATGTACTTTTTACAGCAGCTTTCTTTGGTATATTAATATCTCCATACAGCTCTTGAGAAAAAACAGCAAATCCCTCTGTATCTAAAAGCTGTAAAGACTTTTGTTCATTAAGATTTGTAAGCCTTATAAGTTGATCTGTTTTATTTTTTAAACCAACTGTTATTTTATATCCTTCTTCATCTTTTGTTACTGATAAAACTTCAGCTTTTACATTTTCTTCAAATTGTTCTTTATCATAAATTATAAAAGCATTATCAATACTTGTACCATCTTTTCTTCCTGTATCTATTCCTTCTTTTACACCTTTTAAAACATCTTTTCCAGTAGATACCACTCCTGATACTACTGATGATACAGCTTTGGTTACATTAGATTGTTCTTCAGCATATGACACCATACTCACTAATAATCCTAAAATAAAAACTAATTTTTTCATATTTTCTCCTCCTTATTTGTCAATTCTTTTATTAAAGTAAATTCAATATTTACAATACTTAAATTTTTTTATTATAATTTTTTTGTTTTAATTTCTTTAATAGCTTTTTCTAATTCTCTTATATCAAAATCTATATAGCAAAAAGATAAATTTTTATCCTTATAAATAATTTTTAAAATTTTACTTTTTTTAAAAATTTCCATTTCATTATCTATAAGAAGTATAAATATCTCATTAGGTTTATATATGTTTACTACTCCAATTCGTTCAAATTCAATAGGGTGTTCTGTTACTAATTTTACTTCTGTTTTCTGTAGTGTTTTATCCTCGGCAGTTTCTTCAGTAAAAGTAGGATATTCCTCTGTTAATATATAAAGAGAATGATAATTAAGAATACCATCATAAGAACCTTTTCCTATATAAAGAGTCCCTCTTTGAAATGGCTCTGATTTTATTGAATTAGTAAAAATCATATCATAGTTTTTATCAAATTTCCATTCTGCAAAAGAGGAAACAGATAAAATAAAAAAAATTATTATTTTAAAAAATTTTTTCATTTTTTCTTCATAATTATCAAATTATTTTTTTAAAGGTGTTTGATTTAGTAGCCGTACTTTAAAAGCTCTGTTTTCTAAATCAAAATAGATAGTTATACTTCTTTCGTTATTATCTATAATTTTCATAATAGTGTGTTCTGTTGAAACTCCAAATTCAGGGTGATTTCTATAATTTGTTGGGATATGTTCCCATCCATCACTTTGAGTATAATCTTTAAATAAAATATCAGGTGTTAAACTGCTTAATTCTTTATTATCTATTTTAATGTTTGAACATTTTTTATCATAAAAAACAGTAATAGAATTAACTACTCCATCTTCTATTTTTTTATATGGCTCATCACTTTCTGTATCTTGATTTGCAATTGTAACTTCTAAAAATACTCCATTTTTTTCTAAAAGTCTGATAATTTTTCCACCATTTAGAATACCTTTACCATCTTTTGATAATGACCAATCTGTTCTCACAGCATAATAATCTTCTCCAACTAATGGATTTAAAAAATATGGTGTTTTATTACTTATAATCCACCCATCATCAATAAGTTTTTTTAATGAACTTGGAACAGAAAAATATGTATCATTGATAGTAAGTCCAAATTCAAAATTATTTTTTATCATCTTATTTTCACTCTCCTTAGCTGCTCCATATATATTTATAGAAATAACTAATAAAAAACAAGTTATAATCATTAAATATTTTTTCACTTTCTCCTCCTATACTTCTTTAAGAATGATTTTTCACAGATACAGTTATATCAAAAAATTTCTGTAGTATATTATTTTCTCTATAGTAATCATCTATTGCAGGGAAAATAAGTTCTTCAAGATTTATTTTTTTATCTCCTTTTATCTTTTTAAATTTCTCATAATTTTCTGCAAATAATCTATGTTTTCCCTCGCTGTTCTCTTTTAATTCAACCCAAAGATAAGTGTTATTTTCAAAAGGTACATTAACTCCATATATGCCATTTTTATAACTTCTTTTAAATGGAACTTTCTCATTTTCATTAAAAACTAAATTTTCTTCAAGAAATTCTATATTTTCAAAGTTCATAAGGTCAATATATGCAAGTTCTGTAATAACAACAGCATCAAGCATAGAGCTTAAAGGATTTGCAACTTCTTTTCCTAATGTTTCCATTCCTTTTTCAAGTTCTTTTGAAAAATCCTCTGAGTTTTCTGATATTACAATCTCATCATCAGAAACCTCTTTTATAGTTATTTCCTCAGAACTATCAGAAACAGTACCATTTATTATTTTTTCTTTTTCATTGTATGGTGTGCCATCGTGATTAAATCTCTGCTCTTCTACTGTCTGTCCATTTTTTATTTTGGCTTTCAGCTGTGGATTTCCATTTTCATAATAAACCTCATAAACTCCGTCTAAATCATTATTTTTAAATTCTTGTCTTATCCATACATTTCCATTTTTATAATAATCTTCTTTTAAACCATTAAGTTCTCCATCTTTATAATTTACTATTGTTTCCAAAGTACCATCTTCTAAATAAGATTTCCATTCGCCGTCTTGTAAGTTGTTTTTATAGTTTCCAGAAAGTCTTATACTTTTATTTTCGTTATATTCTTTATATTCTCCGTTCATCTCGCCGTTTTTATAAATTACTTCTCCTTGAAGATTTCCATTTGGATAGTATGCTTTAAATTCTCCATCAAGAACTCCATTTTTATAATTTGCTGATACTCTTAATTTTCCTGTATCATTATAAAACTGCTCTGTAAGTCCATCTCTTTCTCCATCTTTAAAAGTATCACTGTCAATAAGGATACCATCTTCTGTGTACATTTGGAAAAGTCCATTTTGTTTGCCAGCTTTCCAATGACCAATCTCTTTAATATTATTTTTATAATAAACAACATTTAAGCCGTCAAGCTCTCCATTTTTATAAGAATAAATATCTGTATATTCTTCACTTGCTCTTTTAGTTCTTCCACTAAAAAGTTTTCCATCTTCATCACAAAGTTTTCCATTTACATTTTTTAATTGTTCTTCTTCAATAGTAGGAAGATATTTAAAAAATGAATATCTATTTTTATAAACACAACTTCCAATACTAACTCCAACTAATAAAATTACTCCTAGTATCATTTTTATTTTCATAAATTGCCCTCCATTTCTAAAAAATAAAGTTAAATATTTTCCTAATAATTGAAATTCCTAAAAAGACTGCTCCTATAATTATCAAAATATATTCTCTGCCTTTGTTAGCTCCATCTTCTGCAATCCAATATTCCTTTGGATTATATTTACTAACTAAAAGTCTGTAATCTTTTCCAACTTCATATTCTGTCAAATTAATATCTTTTATTTTTTTCATAAATTTTCTGGTTTTCTCAGGCATTTCATCAATATTTGTATTTTTTAATTCTTCTCTTGCTTTGCTGTTATATATTCCTCTATATTCTTCTTCATAAGTTACTCCGTCTACAACATATTTAAAAACAGGATAATGTTTATTAAAACTTGGAGAGTAGTTATACCTTACAAGAGTTCCTGTGATATAAAAATTTCCCTCAACAGCTTTATTGTATTGAAAAATATTAAAACTTCCAATTGAAATTAATATAATACCTATTAAAGTTGTCATATTATCAGCTCCTTACATAATAAAAAAATGCTCATGACAAAATTGTTTTTTGATTTTTTCAAAAAATAACTAATGTCATAAGCATCACCCCTTTGTTGTTAGAGTATAAAACTTTATAATTTATTTAACTTAGTATAAGTATACTATATAAATTTGATTTTTCAAAAAAATTTTATTAAATTTTTATACAAAAAAAGAGATTAAAAAATTTTAACCTCTTTTTGTAAAAAAGACTATATTAAGTTGTTGTGAATTAAATTCCTGTCATTGATTTAAGATCATTACAAATAAACTGTGCTTTTGAACCAAAAATTGCTTGAACTCCATTAGCCCCAACTTTTAATACTCCTGAAGCTCCTAATTTTTTAAGCTCTTTATCGTCAACTTTTCCTGTGTCTTTAACTTCTACTCTAAGTCTTGTGATGCAAGCATCAAGAGAAACAAGATTTTCTTTTCCGCCAAGAGCATTTAGAACAAGAACAGCAAGTTCATTTCCATCAACTTTTACATCTGTTTGCTCTTTTTTAGCTTCTTCTCTTCCTGGAGTCATAAGATTAAATTTTCTTATAGCAAATCTGAAACCAAAATAATAAATTACAGAGAAGATAAGTCCTACAATAATTACCATATACCAATGGTTTTCAAATCCACTTGTTCCTGGAAGGACACCGAATACGATGTAGTCAATAAGCCCTCCTGAAAAAGTCATTCCGATTCTTACAGCAAACATATTCATAAGCATAAATGAAAGTCCTGCAAAAATACAATGGATTCCATAAAGAACAGGTGCAACAAAAAGGAATGAGAACTCAAGAGGCTCTGTTATTCCTGTAAGGAAAGATGTAAGAGCTGCTGAAAATAGAATTCCTCCAACCATTTTTTTATTTTCTGTTTTAGCTTCATGATACATTGCAAGAGCTGCTGCTGGAAGTCCAAACATCATAAATGGATATTTTCCTGTTAAAAATTTCCCTGCTCCAGAATAAGTTACACTTGTAAAGTTTGTAACTCCATCTCTAAGCATAGCAAACCATATAGCTTGATCTCCACTTACCACTTGTCCTGCTGCATTTGTATATTCACCAAACTGATACCAGAAAGGAGCATAGAAAATATGGTGAAGCCCAAAAGGAATAAGAGATCTTTCTATAACACCAAATATAAATGTTGAGATATTTGTATTTGTTTCATTTGCAAGATAGCTAAGTTTTGCAAGTCCTACTTGGAAAGGAACCCAAATAACAGGCATAGCTAGTCCTACAAGAAAAGCAAGAAGTGCTGTCATAATAGGAACAAGTCTTTTTCCTGCAAAGAATCCTAGAAATGCAGGAAGCTCTGTTTTATAGAATTTTTTATAACATACAGCTGCAATGATTCCTGCAATTAATCCTCCAAAAACTCCTGTCTGTAAAGTAGGTATTCCCATAACCATACCATAAGCCATATCTCCTGCTGCAACCCCTGCTGCTGCATCAGAAACAATTCCCATTGTTGTATTCATTATTAAAATTGCAACTACTGCTGAAAGAGCCGCTACTCCGTCCCCTCCCACAAGTCCGATTGCTGCTCCCACTGCAAATAGAAGCGGTAGATTAGTAAATATTATCTGTCCTGCCTGTTCCATTAAAGGAATTCCTAATTTGTTACCAAATGCTAAGAAAAGTCCTGCTGCCGGAAGAATTGCCACCGGTGTCATAAGAGCTTTTCCTATTTTTTGAATTTCTGCAAAAGCCTTCATTTTCCCTCCTAAATAATAACATATACTGTTTCATTAAAATTTATTTATAAATGAATGATACTCATTTTTAATAAAAAAGTCAAGTTTTTTATCTAATAAAATGAGCCTTTTTTTAAATAAAAAGTTCAAGAATGATATAGATTGATTTTTAATAATATTTATAGTACAATGGAAATACCAATGAAATATAGGTTTTGAGAGAGGAACATTTATGGATTCGGAAAAAGATACTCAGATAAAAAGATTCAAAATAATTGAGCCTTTTTTAAGAAAAGAAAAAAAGCTGAAAGATATAGAAAAAGAAACTAATATATCCTATGCTACTCTTAAAAGATGGATAAAAGCATATAAAGAAAAAGGTATGCTTGGGCTTGATAAAAAAGAGCGTCAGGATAAAAATTCTTTCAGAGCAATAGATGATGAGGGAATAGATATTATTAAAAAAATATACAGGGACAGTGGAGAAAATAGTATTACAGGACTTTACGATAAATGCAGAGATTATCTTGAAAAGAAAGAATATAATATAAGTTACCCAACTTTTTATAGAATTGTAGGTAATCTTGATGGATTTTTCAAAAAAACAAGCAGACTTCATATGAAAAAAATAAAAAAAGAGCATGAAGTATATGCTGCTATGGAAACTTCTCTTTACATACTTATAAAAGAAAAAGAAAGTTCCTATAAAGTACCAAGACTTTTAATTATTTTTGATGTGGCTTCTCTTGAAATAATAAATTATTTTTTATATTATGAAACAGGAAATATTTATAATATCCTAGATTTTTTCAGAGAAACTATTTTAAAGGTATCTGCTCTCTGTAAAGATTTTATAAAACCAAAAGAGATTCTTTTAAGTTCTGAAACTGTTATAAACAGAGAGATTGTAAAAAATATCTATGATAATACAGGAATAAAAATTTTAGAATACAAAAGTGAAGAGAAAAAAATTGATCAGTTTATAGATTTTCTTAAGGGAGATATTTATAAATATTATCTTTCAAAAGAAAAAAATGTAGATGAGAAAGAGGTTGAGGAATTTATAAATTCATATATATATCTTGACTCTGGGAAATACAGTACAAAGCCATATACAGACAGTTTGGAAGAGGGAAAAATTTTCAGAGAGTTGGATTGTTTTCTTATACCCTCAAAAAGAAAAGTGAGTCTTTCATCAGTGAGATTTAAAAACAGAGTTTACAGAGATGATACTTTAAAAGAGTTAAATGGAGAAGAAATAGAGATAAGATATTCTCCGTCTCATCCAAACAGAATATATCTGTTTAAAGATGGAAAATTTTATAAAAAAATTATATAGATTTAAAAGGAGGCTTTTTGTGACAGAAAAAGAAAAGATGAAAAATAAAATGCTATATAACGCAAATTACGATGAAGAATTAATAAAAGAAAGAATAATAGCAAAGGATTTGTGCTATGAATATAATCAATTAAAACCTTCAGATTTAGAAAATCAAAGGAAAATTATAAAAAAACTTTTTGGAAAAACAAAAGAAAATTTTTCTATCGTTTCTCCTTTTTGGTGTGATTATGGTTATAATATAGAAGTTGGAGATAATTTTTTTGCAAATCACAATATGGTTATTTTGGATGGAGCAAAAGTGATATTTGGAGATAATGTTTTTATAGCTCCAAATTGTGGATTTTATACAGCAGGACATCCTATTGATTCAGAAAGAAGAAATGAAGGCTTAGAATATGCCTATCCTATAATTGTTGGAAATGATGTATGGATAGGAGCAGGAGTTCATGTAATGCCTGGTGTGACTATAGGAGATAATGTTGTTATTGGTGCAGGAAGTGTTGTAGTTAAAGATATACCAAGTAATTCAGTAGCAGTAGGAAATCCTTGCAAAGTAATAAGAGCTATTACAGAAGAAGATAAAAAATTATAGCTGAATATAAAAAGAGGCTATTGCAAATCTATAAAAATAAAATTTTATCTTGTGAAAATATTTTTTATTTATATTGTTTGTTTCACTAAAAATGACAAACTCGGACTTTGTCCTTAAACATGTCATTTTTCAGCGTTCAACTCACTGCATAAATTACAAAAATATTTTCAATATTCTAAAATTTTATTTTTATAAATTAAGAAGTGCAACAGCCTCTTTCTTTATATATATAATATTTATGATTGTTTTTTAGATTTCAGAGTTGAGTAAAGAACAGTTCCTAAAATAATAATTCCTCCTAGAATAACTTTAAAATTTGGAATTTCGTGTATAAGAACAGCTGCCAAAATAATTCCGTATAGTGGTTCAAGGCAAGTTATAATACCAGCTGTCTGAGTTTTAACATATTTCATTCCTCCAATAAATAAAGTGTGAGGAAGAGCTGTAAAAATAGTTCCAAGAAGTATAGTAAGCCATATATTTGAAATAGATATAATAGGCTGAGTCATAAAATAACATGGAATTAAAAATAATGCAGCCATGCTTTGTTCATAAAAAGCAATCATAGCTCCACTATAATCTTTTGTAAATTTTCTATTAAGTACAGAAAGAAAAGCATATGTAAATCCAGAAAGTATTCCAAGAAGAGCTCCTATGGTCATTTCATTTCCAAATTCAAATTCTGGAACAACAAAAAATATTCCTACGAATGTAACAATGGCAGTTATAATATCAGAAATCTGTATTTTTTCTTTGAAAAAATATGGTTCAATAAAAGTAACAAAGACAGGAAAAGTTGAAAATGTTAAAAGTCCTATTGCTACAGTTGAAAGCTTTATTGATTCGTAAAATGTTGTCCAATGCACAGCTAGAAGAAATCCTAAAAATAAAAAAGAAAGATAATGTTTTCTGTCTTTTAAGCTGATATTTTTCTTTGTGATTTTCATATAAGCAAAAATTGAAAATGAAGAAGAAATAAGTCTTCCTAAAACTAAAATTGTACTTGGCAGAGTAATAAGTTTTCCAAATACTCCAGTAAGTCCAAAAAGAAGGACAGCAAAATGTATTTGAAGTAAGCTACGGTTTTTATTGTCAAGCATGGTGTTTAATCTCCTTGAAATGATATATTGTTTTTATATACATGATAAGTAGGATTGTATACCAGAAATCTTATTTAGTCAATAAAAAAATCTCCCCTTAAAAAATAACTTAAGAAGAGATTTTTTGCTGTTTTATTTAGTGAAAAGAAGATTATACTAAGTATGGAGAAACAATTTTATTAAATTCGTCCTCTTTTGTACTTATATATTCTCTGAAAGGCATTTCATTTTTATTAAGTTCAATAGCAAGGTTATTTATAAATTCAGGAATCTGTCTCATGATAAGAGTTCCAACTTTTTTTCCAAGTTCAGTTTTTTCTCTGCTGAATATTCCTCCTATATATAAATCAAAGACATCTTCAAGGGCATCTCCTATTTTTCTTTTTCCTCCTGCAAATCCTATTTCATTAATTTGATGTCTGCTACATGAGTTTTGACAACCTGAAATATGAATAGAAGGAAGATATTCATCAGGAGTATTATTTTCTTTAAGGTATGCAAGAATTTCTGAAAGAAGTTTTTGACTTTGTTCTATACCCATTTGACATGTTGGTATACCAATACAACTTACACTTTGTTGAACTTTTGATTTCATTCTTATATCTTTTGTAATATCAAGAAGTTCTTCAGCTTGTTTTTCATTAAGATTTCTTACATACATACTTTCATTCATACTTAATCTTACTTCTTTGATATCATATTTTTCAAGAAAAGCTGTTATATTTTCAAAATCTTTTTTAGGAAGTTGTCCATTTAATGGATGTATAACAACTGTGTACATATTATCTTGTCTTTGATGAATAAGACAAACTGTTTCAGGAAGTTTATGTGAGTAACTTTCTAAAGTTTCAGATAAAACAACAGGAATGTTTACATCAAGATTTCTTTCTGCTTTTACTTGTGCAAGATGTTTTTCATAACATTCAAGGAAAGCATCAGTTCCCATTCTTCTTGGAATATATCTTGTTCTTGCTTTGGCTTTATTTTTATAATCTCCTTCTGCCATGAAAAGTTGTGTCATAGCTTCAACATGGTGAAGTATATCTTTAGGTTCTATAAGGTTATTATAATGAAGAGAGACTCCAGGATTTGCTCCAAGTCCTCCAGCAAGAAAGACTCTGAAATATGGTTTTCCGTCTTTTATAGTAGCCATAAATCCAAGATCATTTAAAGTCGCATTTGAATCATCTTTGTCACTTGAAGAAAATGCAATTTTTAATTTTCTAGGAAGTTTATAAGATGTGATTTGACTCATTAAATATTCTCCAGTTTTAAGAGCAAAATCAGTCACATCAAAATACTCATTTTTTTCTACTCCAGATAAAACAGAAAGAGAAACATTTCTAGGGAAGTTTCCTCCTCCTCCACGAGTATATAATCCATGATCAATAGCTGTTTCCATAATGTCACACACATCATCAATTCCAAGGTTATGAAGTTGTACAGCTTGTCTTGTAGTAAGATGTATGTTTTCTACTTTATATTGTTCTGCAAAAGATGAGATAAGTCTCATATGTTCTTTGGAAATAACACCTGAAGAAGTACGAAGTCTTATCATAAAACTTTGTCCTCCTCTTTGAGCATATACTCCCATTCCTCCAGAAGCTCCTTTGAAATCTCCCACAGAAACTTCTTTGTTAAAAAATCTATGTCCTAATTCACGGAAACTGCTTATTTCAGATTTAAGCATTTCATTATAATTTTCCATATTTGACCTCCTGATATGTCATTTAATTATCATCTTAATTATACAGCATAAATTCTAGAAAAAACAGATTTAAAGATATTATTTTTTTTTATAAAACGATAAAAAAAACTAATTTATAAGTAATTTAAAAAATATAAAAATAAAAATATTTGACAATCAAAATAAAATAGAATATAATAAGTTCAGAAATAAGAAAAATATATAAATTAAAAATAAATATAAGAGATGGAGGAAAATTATGAAAACAGGAATTTTTTATGGAAGTACAACAGGAACAACAGAAAGTATTGCAGAAAAAATAGGTGCTTTACTTGGAGCAGATGTAATGCCAGCTGCTGAAATTGAGAAAGTTGAAGATTATGATTTTGTAATTTTTGCAACATCAACTTGGGGAATGGGAGATCTTCAAGATGATTGGCAGGGAGCTTTAGAGATTCTTGTATCTAAAAATCTTTCAGGAAAAAAAGTAGGTTTTATAGGAGTAGGTGACCAAGCTTCTTTTGGAGATACATTTGTTGATGGAATAGGAATTATTTACAATGAAATAAAAGATAAAGGAATAACTCTTGTAGGAAAGACATCAGTTGATGGATATTCTTTTTCTGATTCAAAAGCAGTAGAAGATGGTGAATTTATAGGTCTTGTAATTGATGAAAATAACCAAAGTGAATTAACAGATGAAAGAATTAAGCTTTGGGTAGAGAAGGTAAGATAAATTATGAGCAGTGAAAAAAGAAATGAATTAAGTGTATTTTTCCATATGCTGTATGAACTTAATAAAGGATTAAGAAATCTTGCCCTTTTAACAACTACTGTGGAAAATAGAGAGCTTATAGAAGACAGGCTTGAAAAATGTGGTTATGAATGTATAATAGAAGAGCTTAAATCTGGATACATCAATATTTTCTTTGGAATAAAAGAGCCTATAGATGTTTTAAAAAAATTTAAGAAGAATTCTCTTAAAGATTTTACTCCTGAGGAAGATTTTATTCTTGGAATTCTTTTAGGATATAATACAAACCAGCAATGTAAAAGATATCTTACAAGAAAAGCTGGATAAATAAAATATTCCATTAATACCTGAATATATAAATTATAAAAAGAGAGGAATTGAAATAAATTTCCCTCTCTTTTTATTTTAGAATTTAATTTTATAAGAAATGAACTCCATGTTTTTCATATGCTTCAACCATTTCTTTAGGCCATATAGATGCTTGAACTTCTCCAATATGAACTTTATCAAGGAAGAAAAGACAAATTCTTGATTGTCCAATTCCTCCTCCAATTGTGTATGGAAGTTTTCCTTCTAATAATGCTTTATGGAAAGGAAATTCTTTTCTTTCTTCAGCATTTGCAAGTTTTAATTGTTTTGCAAGACTTTCTTCACTTACTCTTATTCCCATTGAAGAAAGTTCAACAGATCTGTTTAAAGGAGGATACCAGAATAAAATATCTCCATTTAGTTCCCAGTCATCATAGTCAGGAGCTCTTCCATCATGTTTTTCTCCTGAGTTTAAAGTTTTTCCAATCTGAGAAATAAATACAGCTTTATATTCTTTTGCTATTGCATGTTCTCTTTCTTTTGGAGTAAGATTAGGATATCTGTCTTCAAGTTCCTGAGAAGTAATGAAAGTAATTTCTTCAGGAAGTTTTTTAGAAAGTTGAGGATATTCTCTTAAAATATATTCTTCTGTTTTTTTGAAAGCTCTGAAAATATTTCTTACAATATGTTGTAAAGTTTTAGTAGTTCTTTCTTCTTTTTTTATAATAAGTTCCCAGTCCCATTGGTCAACATAAAGAGAGTGGATATTTGAAAGATCTTCCTCTCTTCTTATAGCATTCATATCTGTATAAAGCCCTGTATGCATAGGGAACTGATATTTGTAAAGAGCCATTCTTTTCCATTTAGCAAGAGAATGGACAATGTGATAATTTCCATCTTCAAGTTTAGTTGTAAAAGATACTGGTTTTTCATAACCACTTAAGTTGTCGTTAAGACCTGAATCTTCTCTTACAAATAACGGAGCAGAAACTCTTGTTAGATTTAATTCATAAGATAGTGCTCTTTCAAAGAAATCCTTTACTTTTTTAATACTTACCTCTGTTTCAAGAAGGCTTAATTTGTTTTCATATCCTTCTGGTACTAATACATCTTCCATAATTCCACCTCTTTATAAATAATTTTTTATATTCTGAAATTAAAAAAGTCATCTGATTTATACCCAGATGACTTCAATTATACTTTGTTATTGGAGAAAGGGCATAAATCATAATTAACATGTCAAAATGGATTTGCCCTCATTTGAATTATATGAGTTCAAACCCCTTTAGATTGCCATTATTATTATTTATGATTGATGCAATAATAACTTTCATTTTTTTTCCTCCAGAATAATTTCATGTTTATAGGTTATAACATTTTAGTTAAAATGTCAAATAAATTTTATTTTTCAGCTAAAAGTTCTTCAATTTTAGGAGCTATTTCCTCAGGAGTAACTGTAGGAGAATATCTTTTTACTACATTTCCGTTTTTATCAACAAGGAATTTTGTAAAATTCCATTTAATTTCTTTTCCCATTATAGCATGTCCTAATTTTTCAAGTTTTTCTTTAAAAGAAGTAGTTTTTTCATTTTTAATTTCTTCCTGAGCTTTTTCTTTTAAAAATGTGTATAAAGGTTCTGCATCTTTTCCATTTACTTTTATTTTACTGAAAGTTTTAAATTTAGTTCCAAATTTAAGCTGACAGAACTGAATTATTTCTTCATTTGTTCCTGGAGCTTGGTTTAAAAATTGGTTACATGGAAAATCTAAAATTTCAAATCCCATGTCTTTATATTTTTCATACAGAGCTTCAAGTCCATCATATTGTGGAGTAAATCCACATCCTGTAGCTGTATTTACAATAAGAAGAACTTTATCTTTATAATCTGACATTAAAACTTCATTTCCTTTTGAATCTTTTACTTTAAAATCGTAGATAGTCATAGTAACACTCCTTTTTGAAATTTATATGTGTAATTTATTATATCATATTTTCAAGAAATACATAAAAAATACTTAAATAAGAAAATTGTTGGGTAGAAAAATTATCGTGTAAATATTTATTCTTAAGAAACTGTTCTATAACAGTTTCTTAAGAATAAAATTTGACAAATTTGAAATAAAATACTATATATTATTATATAGATAGTGGAATAAATTAGTTTACAGTATTCGGATTTAATATTAAAAATATTTTTTCAAGACACAAAAATTAAAGATTAATTTGAAAAAATTTTTTATTAAAAAAGTATTGAAAATTCTAAATTTCTGATAAAATATTTTTTTCCACAACAAAAAAATATTGCTAAAATGTATGACATGGGGTATTCTTATAATAAGATACTGATTAAATGACTTTTAAAAAAAGTCAAGAAACTTGTTTTTTATAGTAGTGAATAACATTCATACTTGTAGGGAATAAAACTTATTAAAGGGGGAATGTATGGAAAACAAAAAAAGTAGCTTCATAGGATTGGTACCATTTATAATTTTTATTTTAGTTTATTTAGGAAGTGGAATGTATTTCCAAGCTAAAGGTGTAGAAATGGCATTCTATCAACTTCCAGCACCAGTTGCGATATTTATTGGAATCATAGCTGCATTTGCACTATTTAAAGGAAGCATAACTCATAAGTTTGATTCTTTCTTAAAAGGATGTGGAGAAGAAAATATTATTATAATGTGTATTATTTATCTTCTTGCAGGTGCTTTTGCTAGCGTTTCAAAATCAATGGGTGGTGTTGATGCAACAGTTAACTTTGGATTAACTTATATTCCAGCTCAATATGTAACTGCAGGTATGTTTATTATAGCTGCCTTCATTGCAACAGCAACAGGAACTTCAGTAGGTGCTGTAGTTGCTTTAGGTCCAATAGCTATTGGTCTTGCAGAAAAAGGTGGAATCAGTATGCCAATAATTCTTGCTGCTCTTATGGGTGGAGCAATGTTTGGTGATAACTTATCAGTTATTTCAGATACAACTATAGCTGCAACAAGAACTCAAGGTGTTGAAATGAGAGACAAATTCAGAGTAAACTTAACATTGGCATTACCAGCAGCAGTTGTTACAGTAATATTATTATTAATATTTGGAAAACCAGAAGTTATACCTGAAGTTCAAGAATATAGCTACAGTATAATTAAAGTATTGCCATATATTCTTGTACTTGGATTATCTCTTGCTGGAATGAATGTTTTCGTTGTATTGACATTAGGAATTGCTGTTTCAGGAGTTATAGGATTTGCTTATGGTGAATTTACATTCCTTAAATATGCACAAGGAATATATGCTGGATTTACTGGAATGACAGAAATCTTCTTGTTATCATTATTAACAGGTGGACTTGCAGTAATGGTAAGAGAAGCTGGAGGTATAGACTGGCTTATAGAAAAAATACAAAAAATTATGACAGGTAAGAAAAGTGCTATTTTAGGTGTAGGTCTTTTAGTTGGACTTATAGATATGGCAGTTGCAAATAATACAGTTGCTATTATTATAAGTGGACCTATTGCTAAAAAAATTAGTAATCAATATAAGATAGACCCTAGAAAAACAGCTACAGTTCTTGATGTATTCTCTTGTATAGCTCAAGGTGCTATCCCTTACGGAGCTCAAATGCTTATTCTTTTAGGATTTACTCAAGGTGCAGTAAGCTTCTTAGATGTATTCCCATTATTATGGTATCAAGGAATGCTTCTAATATTATCAATTTTATCTTTCTTTATCCCATTTGCTGATTATTATATTAATAAAAATCCTTGGGACTGGAGCAAAGAAGAACTTGATCTTGATTAAAATAAGCTAATAAAAAATTGTATATTATATAAAAAGAGAGTATAAATTACTCTCTTTTTTCTTATATTTTCATTTTAATATTTTCATAAAAATAAAACTCTCCAGTAAAGCTAATTACAAAGAGAGTTTTTTATTCTAATAATATTTAAGCTTAATTTTTATTTAAAATATTTACTGCTTCATTTAGAATATCAAGAGCCAACTCTTTTTTACTCTTTTCACCAGTAGAAATTTGAGTTGTATCTTTTCTGATGATAGTTGCAGCATTATTACTGCTTCTCATAACATGAGCATCATTTGCAACAATCATATCTAAGTTTTTCTTTTTTAATTTTCCAAGAGCATTTTCTAAGATATTTTCAGTTTCAGCAGCAAAACCTATTAAAAACTGATGAGTTTTTTTCTGCCCCATATTAAAAAGAATATCTGGATTTCTATCTAATTCAATGATAAGATCTCCTTCTTTCTTTTTAATTTTTTCTTTAGCACATACTTTAGGTTTGTAATCAGCTACAGCTGCGCATGCAATCGCAATATCAACACTATTAAATCTTTCCATAACAGCTTCATACATTTGGATAGCTGTTCTTGTCTGAACAAATTCTTTAAGACCTTTTGGAACAGGAAGATTTGTAGGCCCTGAAACAAGGATAACATTTCCTCCTAATTTTATTGCTTGCTCAGCAAGAGCATATCCCATTTGCCCACTTGAATTATTACTTAAGTATCTTACAGGATCAATAGGTTCTTCTGTTCTTCCAGCTGTTATTAAAATTGTTTTTCCTTCAAGAGTTTTTTCTGTCTCAATAAAAGAGTCTTCTAAAATTTCAACGATATCATCTTCATTTTTAAGACGCCCTTTTGCATTTACATTACAAGCTAAAAATCCTTCATCAGCTTCTATAAAGTGATAGTTTTCATATTTTTTTAATTTTTCTATATTTTCTTTTAATATTGGATTCTCATACATATTAACATTCATAGCAAGAGCAAAGTATTTTGGTTTTGTACATGCTGATATAACAGTAGAAAGCATATCGTCAGCTATTCCATTTGCAACTTTTCCTACAATATTATAAGTTGCAGGAGCAATAAGCATTACATCTGCCCAATCAGCCAAAGAGATATGCTCAACTTCATACCCTCTGTTTATATCCCACATATCTACAACAACTTTATTTCTTGAAAGAGTTTCAAGAGTAAGAGGGGTAATAATTTTTGTTGCATTTTCAGTCATAATAATTTTTACATTATGCCCTTTTTTCTTAAGTTTTGAAATTATATTTGCAGTTTTATATGCAGCAATACCGCCACAGACACCTATTAGAATATTTTTCATTATTATACTCCTAAATTTTATAAGTTCTGAAGTAATCTTCAGTTATTTTTTTTAATTCTTCAACCATCGCCTTTGTAAATCCACCTTTAACAGATAGAGTTTCAAAATTAAAAGATGCCATTTCATCCATAAATTCTATGTTGTTATCTGAAAGATAATTTACAAATTTTCTGCTTTTTTTAAATATTTTTTGTATTCTTTCTCCTCTGCATAATAATATACGGTTATCCCATGACACTTCATTTTTATCACGGAAAGCAATGTATTTTTTCTTTGCAGCAGTATAATTTTTTATTTTTATAAATTCAGGAAGGTTAATTACAGATTCAAGTTCCTGAATAAATACTATGCCTGATTTTGTCAGAAAATCTTTAACAAGATTGAATTTTGCAGCTGAAAAAAATTCATCTATTGGAAGTTTGTATAAAAATTTATCTAAAGAAAATGTTTTTTCTTTTTCAGAATCTTCTTTTTCAAAAGAGTTAATTTTATTAAGAAATTCATCTTTTTCTTTTTTTAATTTATTATTTTCTTCTCTTAATGCCTTAAGATTTTTTTCAAGAAGTTCAACTTGCTTAGGAGGCATATATGTATCTTTTATAACCTGTGTTTCAATTTTAAGCCTTTGTATCTCAACTTCTTTTTCTTTAATTATAACATTTAACTTTTCAATTTCTTTATTAATGTTGCTATCTTTGTCTTTGAATAAACCCTCTAATAATCCCATCAGACAAAACCTCCATTATTGATAAAGTATCTCTCTATTGATTATAATTTATTTTTTATAAAACTTCAATCTGTTTTAAAAATAGAATTCTAAACTCTAAAGGCTGAAAAACTCTTCAAGATATTTTGCAACACCATTGTCTGTATTTTTAGGAGCTCTGTTCTTTATTTTTTCTTTTAAAGAATCAAGTCCATTTTCCATTACAACAGGATGTCCTACTGCTTGAAGCATATCAAAGTCATTTTCTCCATCTCCAAAAGCCATAATATTTTCTAAAGGTATATTTAATTTTTGAGAGATAAGTTTTATTCCTTTTCCTTTACTACAGTCTTTATCAACTATATCAAGACATCTTGGCTGTGAAATGGTAATATCAACTAAATGAGAAAATTGATCTTTCATATCATCACGAAGATGTCTTATTACTTCAGGATCATCTTTAACAATCATCTTTGTCATAAAAGGAAATGTTTCTGCTTCTTTTAGTTTTACAAAATTAAATCCTGTTTCTATTGTAAGAACAGATTCTTTTGTTCCTTCATCTGTGAAAAGATTTTTTTGATAAAAACCATTGTAAGTAACTTTTTTTTCTCTGAAATATTTTATAAGTTTTTCTATAACTTCACTGCTCATTACTCTTTCAAAAATAACTTCTTCATTTTTATTATATATATTAGCTCCATTATTGCAGATAAGATAAATATCATGTCCTATTCTTTCTTTGAAAGCTCTTACAGAACCTATTCCTCTTCCTGTTGCAATAGCAAAGTCTACACCATTTTCTATAAGTTTTCTTATAGCATTTCTTGTCTCATCAGAAATTTGGCTGTTTTGGTTTAGAAGTGTTCCGTCTAAATCTGATACTACTAATTTCATAAACTCCTCCAATTATTCTAAATGTTCTGATACTATTTTAACATTAATTTGATTTTATTAAAACAAAATAAGTAATTAAAAAAATATTTTCCTTTAAAATCAATATGTTATGTAAATACCTTTTCTTATATTTTTTTTGTTCTCTTATTTTTACCTTAATTTTAGGCATTTTTTTTGTTGTAGCAAACAAATAACAAACAAATTTTTTTCTTTTTTTTGTTATGTTATTGTATTAAATCCATAGCTTTTTTTAATTCAGTTTCACTCTTATGAGTGTATACCTTAGCAGTCATTTTGGCATAATCTGTATGTCCTAAAATATTAGCAATGCTTACAGGATTAGCACCTGCATTACTTAATAGAGTGGCTGTTGTATGTCTACAATCATGGATTGTATGGTCATTTATACCTATTTTTTCCAAAACATTTTTAAAAGCCACACGGAATAAGTTATAAAGAACTTTTTTCTTTTTGTGTGTTATTAGATATTCACTATTATTATTTTTCATTCTGTCAGTTATTAATTTTAAAATCTGACTGTTTATTGGTATAGTTCTTATTCCAGCCTCAGTCTTACTTTTTGTAACAAACAATTTTTTATTTTCTAGGTCAATATCATTTATTTTAAGATTTAAAAGTTCATTTATTCTTAAACCTGTATAAATCATTATTAAAATAGTATCTACAAATTCAAATTCAATATTATTCCATAATATGTTTATTTCTTCATTTGTAAAAATTCTTCTTTGTATTTTTGGTTTATGCTTTCTTAGTTCTACAAACTCAATAATATTTTTTTCTACTATGTCATTTTTAACGGCAAACAAATATATCATATTTAGCATTGCTTTTATTTCTTTGATAAATCCAGTAGATAAATTTATATTATTAAAAAAATCTTGTATAATGATTAGCTTTATATCTTTAAAAATGAATTTATTAAAAAATGATAAATGATTGTCATAGATTGAAATTAATATCTTTATTCTTTTTTCAGATACTCTTTTATAATGCTCTTTGCTCCACATTTCATATATGTTTTTAAAGGTCAACTTATCTGTATTAAGTTTGTCAGGATTTTTATAATACTCCGTTAATTTTTCTATTGCTTGTACTTTTGTTTCAAAACTTCCTAAAGTTTTTCTTTTTTGTTTTCCGTCAATGGTATAGCCTACTGTTATAACTGCTATATAAGGTTTTCGCCTTTTTCCTGATAGCTTGTAAACACTTCCAAAACCGTTAGGATTTTTCATTTTTTACCTCACTTTCTAAAAGAAGAGGGATTTTTATTTTGTCCCTCTTCCTGTACTCTCCACTGTTGTTATTCTTTTATATTTAATCGTTCATATAAATAAACCTTGCTTACTCTTCCACTTAGGATATAATATCCTTTTTCTTTTAGTTCATCATTTAAGGCTCTAATAATGTTATATGCTTTAGTAACTGATACATCACAAATTTTACTTACATCTTCGGCTCTTAAAAATATATCTTTACTCATATGTTATCAACTCCCATTTATAAAATAGTTACTGGTTTTTTAATAAATTCAGTTTTTGTTTTTATAGCTTTTCCCACTTCCTGTATATCATTGAAAATCATTTTTAAATCTTTCTTAAACTCAAATATAGAATTTAATAATACAGTGATGTTGGTATCATATTTTACAATAGTGTATTTATCAATTTTGTAATTTTCAGCAGCCCTATTTATCTTTTTTATTAGTTCTTTGTATCCGTTGCAATTTCTAGAAAATACAATTTTTTCATTTCCAATAACATAAAGATTTATATTATTACGGTTTTCTAAGTTTATAAATAATAACATTCTTTTCTCACTTCCTTATTTTGTTTTTTCTCTCTCTACTCTATTTTATAAAATCAATTTTGAGGTCAGAAAGTAAGCCTATACACCTGTTTTTTTATCATCGTTTACTTTTTAGGTATAAAGTATCGGGCTAAACTTTCCAAGTGTCTAAAACCCCACTTTTTTTAATTATTTTTATATTTCTTCAACATAAATATTTTTTAATAAAGTTTGTACCATTGCATCTATTCTGACGGCTTTGTCATATTCCACTAACTTACTTATTAATCTTTCTTTTTCAGCTAAAGGCATTTCTAAGGTATTTATAAAATCACTCATATCTTGTACAAGTTGTAAATACTTTTCACTTCTTACAATTCCTATTGCTGTATTATCTAGGTCAAATTCTATAGAGTTGTTATTTTTATTAAAATGGTCAATGTTTTTTATTTTGATTTTTTTCATTTTGTCATCACTCCTATTTTTTATTTTTTAATAAATCAAATACATTTATTCCTACCTCTTCCATATCTTCAATATTGATATAATAAAGATTTTCCATATTTCCTATGCTTATTGTTTCAATTTCTCCATCTATTGTAGTAACTTCAATTTCTTTTGTATTTTTTTTATAATCTGTTAATACTGTTGTATCTTCCAATTTATTAAAAAGTTCATTATAAATATGTTCTTTGCTTAAGTCATATAAAAATCTTATCTGTTTTTTATTATATAAATCTTTTTCTGTTAAGGCTTTTATATATGGACTTATTGTCTGTCGCACCATTCCTGTGAACTCAACTATATCTTTAATATTAAACCTAGCAAATAAATTATTATATAGTTCTCCATGGAAGAAAGCTATTTTCTTAATGATTAGAAATAATATTAAATGTTTGTTTGTGATTTTAGCCCTAAGTTTTATTTTTTCATTTTCTTCATTTGTTTTTGTTTTACTCCAAGCATTTAAAAAATATAAGTCTGAAATATTAAGATATATTCCTTTTTCTCCATTTCTTAAAAATATATTGTTTTCAGGAATAATAAATCTTTCTGCATTTTTAAAGTTTTCATAATTTATATATCTTCGTGAAATTCCTGTTTTAAATCTTCCTTTTCCGTCTGTAAACCTTTCTGGATTGCATGAAATATATTTTTTTCTTTTTAAATTCTCAAAAATTATTTTTATCATATAAGTATTTAAAGATAAAATTTCTGATAATGTTTCAGCTTTTGCATTATATTCAGTTCTTCCGGAATGAATTTCTTTATTATAAATATCAGACAAAACTAATTTTTCATTGATATTTAAATTCTTTATAGTCCATATTTCAAAAGGTATAAATATACCTTGTTCTTTTTTATCTTCCATATTTTTATACCTCTTTAAAAAAACAAAATGATTGATTGATGAGCCGTCAGGCGAACACTCCAACACCTGAAAGGTGTGTTTATCATCAGTGTTTATATTAGTGTTTATATATTTATATATAGTGTTTATATTATAACGGTAAAATTTAACATCCACATCGGTAAAATTTAACATTTAAATTTTTATATTTATTTATTTTTTCAGCATTTATGATTTTAACCACATCGGTAAAATTTAACACCATATCGGTAAAATTTAACATACCACAAATAAGAATTTTGACATTCCACAAACAAGAATTTTAACATTTTTATAATAAATCCTTTGTTTCCAATGCTTTTTAATTTTAGTACCTACATCCAATGTACATACATTTTGTATAGGTAGTAACATCTGATGTAGGTGGTATCCTTTATAAAATAAGTCTTTACTAGTAAAGTACAGTTTACTGCACTAGTACAGTCTTTTATACTAGTACAGTATTATGTACTACTGATTTATAAATCAATTTCTTTTTGAACTTTTACCAATACACCCAAGATTTTTATATTATTTTTTCTTTTTAGTACCCTTTTCAATTTGTCATCTAATATAAAACAGTCAAACTCTTGGTTATATTCTCCATACAAGTGAATAGCTTTATTTCTTGAGTTTATTTGTAAAAGATAGATATTTTTATTTCTTAATTCTGTTTTATTTTTATCAAATATTAAAAGGTCATCTTTATTAATGGTTTTATAGCTTGTTAGAGCCTTAACATATTTATATGATGTTTGTCTATTTCCCTCTTCTATGGTTTTTTTATACTCTTCTATAACTTCATTAAGATTTTTACCTGTTTGTTTGGCTTTTACTTCAAGCATTAATAAAATACTTCTTGGTAACTGTGTTTTATCTTCCATTTATTTTGTCATCTCCATAAAAATTAATATTTTTTATAAGTTTTATTATAGTATTCTCTAATATCTCACAATTATTTTTTAAAACTTCGGCTGTTCCTATATGATAATAATTTATTTCTTCATCTGTTCCGGGCTTGTTTTGGCTTATCATTCCATTTAATAAAGTTGTTGCTAATGAAGAAATTAAAACGATTTTATTTAATCTTTCGTTAAGGTTATCTTTTAATTTTTCTTTTAATGTCTCCAATTTATCATCGCCGTTTATATTGTTAATGTCATTTTTTAATGCTTCTAACTCTTCAATTAGTGTTTCAAGTTCGTTCTTTAAAATATCAGCCACTCCACAAAATTCAACGGATATTGTGTCATCTTCTTTGAAGTTATAACCCATAACTTTTATAAGGCCATGTATTTTGAAAAAATTAAATCTTAATTCTTTTATTCCTTTGTAATAATCTCTGTTAAATTCAATCATTCCTTTTCTTTGCTCTGATATATTTCTATTTTCCATTTATTTTGTCATCTCCATTGCTTGTTTTACTGTTGTATACCCTAGGGCAATTAAACAATTTATAAAATCTATACAATTTAAATTATTATCTTTTAAAGTTTTAACTTTCATTTTAAATTCTCCTTTCTTGACTATAAAAGGGCTTTATAATATAATAAAAATAAATCTAGGAATATTTAAAATAGCTTTGGTCGGCAAATATTAAATTTTCCTTTTGGTCGTTAGTAGGTTAAACTGCTAACGATTTTTTTATTTTTTTTCTCCCTCTTCTGTATCTTAAAATCAATTTTAATCTTTCTAGCTATATCTATTTTATAGTTTTGATAACTTCGTTTCTTTCTCACGATAAAATACTCAAGTGATAAATTCCTCTTCAAATATTCGTTAAATAGCTTTATATTTTCCCTCTGTTTTCTGCTCCCATTCTGTAACGGTATAGATAACACTCTTTAAATTCACAATTTCTTACATCAGGACTATAAAATCCACTACAATTTAAACATCTTTGTCTAATTGCTTTTGATTTAGTCAGCTTTGGTTTATTTGGATTTTTACCCCTTCTATACTCATATAAACTACAATTAACAGAAATACAATTTTTTACTTCTTCACGGTTACCACCACAACATTCTGTACAATATTTTCTAATTGATATACTGCGATTTAATCTTTTTTTCTCTTCCATGTCTTACACCTCTTTAAATGGTCTTGTACAAGTAATAACCATATTATCAAATTCTTTTTGTTTTAATTCTGCATATGCTTTCTCTAGGGCTTTTATATGGTATGTATTTATAAAGTATCTCCCTTTGACTTTCCCTTTTTTAATGTTGTGTTTGTATATTCTCCCAATAGGAAGATTTAATTTTTTTGAAATTGTAGTCGCTTTTATTCCTAAAACTTTAGGTATATACTCCCAATTATTTAAATGCTTACTTTCTGCAAATTCTGAAACAGTAATACAAGTTTGATTATATCCAATAAAATTATTATTTTTTTCTAGGTTATCAATTCTGTTTTCTATATCATCAAGTCTTTTTTCATATTCAACCATTAATTTTGCTTGTTCCAATAAAAACTCTGATGTACTTAATATCTTTTGTTTAGGTTGTCCATTCTCTAACTCTTCCAATTTGTGTATCACTGCTTTTCTTACAAATCTGCTTTCACGAGTTAATACCTGTTTTCCTTGTGAAATAGTCAGTATATACATTGGTCTAAGTTCTCCCTTTTTATCTTTATAAGTAACGGGCAAAATTTTTTGCTCGTTAATTTCTTCTTCAAATTCATTTCTGATTATTTCTAATAATGTTTTATGTTGTAGTGGTTTTTTGTTTCCCTCTTCTTTTCTAAAAAAATTAATCTGTTCTAGTAATTCAAGGCTTGTTATTGTTTGTTTATTCATAATAGCTTTGGTCATTTTCTCAACTCCATTTTTATATATTTGGTTGTTTTCAGTTGTCAACCTCAACCGTACCAACATATTTTATTAATTTTCCTTTTCCAGTAGTTCTGTTACATCTACATTTAAAGCTTTAGCAATTTTTCCAACTGTAACAGTTCTTAAATTACTGTTTTCCTTTCCAATTTTATATAAAACAGCTGTTGCAACTTTGGATTTTTTAGAAAGTTCTTTTAATGTCATACAGTTTTTTGCTAATGCTGTATCTAAGTTATTTTTATTTATTTTCATTTTTTCACCTCTCATTTAATTAAATTTATCTTTTAAAAGATTAATTTATATATTTTTTATCACAAAAAAGATTAATTGTCAAATAAATTTATCTTTTTTTGTCTTTTTTATGATAATATGATATATTTTATTTATACTATTCAATAT
This sequence comes from Fusobacterium perfoetens, assembly GCF_021531595.1. Taxonomy (NCBI): domain Bacteria; kingdom Fusobacteriati; phylum Fusobacteriota; class Fusobacteriia; order Fusobacteriales; family Fusobacteriaceae; genus Fusobacterium; species Fusobacterium perfoetens. The sequence continues at coordinate 47,492 of NZ_JADYUD010000003.1, read as the reverse complement.
TAGAAAGGGGGCAAAATGGGCTTTAAAGAAAATTTGAAAATGTTAAGAAAGTCAAAAGGAATGACACAAGAAGAATTTGGAAAATCAATAAATAAAACTTTATTAACTATAAGCCGATATGAAAACGGTGCTATTTTCCCGACAAATAAAACTTTAAAAGAAATTTGTAAGGTTTTTAATATTGAACCTATTGAAATTTTAATGAATATTGAATACAAAAATAAAAAATATAGTTTTGAAGAAATTGAAAAAATGTTAAAAAATAAAAGAAATGAAATAATTCATAAAAATTCATCTGAAATTGAAAACCAAAATATAATAAAAAATGCTGATGAAAATCATGCCTTTCACATCACTATTTCAAGTAAAAAAATATGGGATGAAATTAACAAGCAAGTAGAAAACTACGATTTTTCAAAATTATTTGAAAATAAAGCAGATATAAAAAATTTTATTCATGATTTTTCCTTAATGCTTAGATATGACCTTATAGAAAATCATAATAATATAAGTCATGATGATAGATTGAAAATACTAGAAGATTTAAAAAAATATTACTTCTTTCTAATGTCAGACTATAAAGAAAACTTTAATGTTGCACATGAATTAGGGCATGAAATTTTAAAAGAAGATGATAAAAAATAATATTTACTTTCCCTCTTCTTGCATGGAAGAGAGATAAATATAATATCGTTTATACTCTGTTATAGATATAAGGGGCTTATATGTCAGTATTATTAATATTTTTTAGTCTTGTTATAATTGGTATTATATTACTTATATTTTGTAGTGATGTTCTAGAAAAGATATTTTCTTTTATGGTTTTTATATCTAGAGTTTTTCAGAATTTATTTTTATTAGTAGTTTATTTTTTTATTCTTATATTAGCAATAATAATTATAATATCTATTTTTGAATGAATTTATAAAAATTTTTTAATTTTAATATTGCTTTAATATCCTTTACTTATCTTTTTTTGACATTTTTATATATTTTTGATATACTTTTGATATAAGGTACAACCCTTAAGGGCAACCTTTAAGATTGGAATGTAAATACTCAAGGTCAGAATATTAGCTCTCAAGAAATTGGGAGCTTTTATTCTGTCTTTGACCGGACAGAACATTCTAATCTTAAAAGGGGGCTTTACTATGAGTATTTACATTCAGAACATCAATATTGATACAGGATTTATTATAATTCTATGTATTTTTATATGGTGGTGGTGTACTAGAAAATAGTAGCCCAGCCCTTAGGGGCAACCTGAATAGAAAATGTTATGAATTGTTTTAGCTTAGAATATCAGCCCTCATATATTGGGGGCTTTTATTCTATATTTTTTATTATATATATAACTTAGTTATGATATAATATATCTGTTCCAAGACTTCATTTTTTATTATTTGAAGTTCATTATATCAATCTCTAAAAAGTCATAGTTGTATAGGCTCACAACTGTGGCTTTTTTTCTTTTGTTCCTATTTACTTGATAAAAACTATTAAGAAGTTATTAGAAGTATGAAAAATGATTAAATAGGACATGAAAAAACATTAAAAAAATTATAAAAATTATAAGATTTTTAAATATATCTTAAAAAATGCGTGCAAGATACCCCCCTATTTTTTAAATATCCAAAATATAAAACTGTTCTTCTTGTATCTGGAATTAATAAAAAAGTGTAATAGTCAGAATAAGAAAAGTATTGAAAATATTATGTTTTTTAGTGGTCCACTTAAAAAATAAGTTTTTAATCAGATACAGCCTTATTGTTTTTTTATAGGGAAAAATGTAATAAGAAGAGGGAAAGAAAAAAAGAACGGCTTACACCGTCCCTTTATCTTTTAAATTGCTTGTATATTTCGCCTCTGTTTCCTGCTAGGATAGTATTAATTATAATTATTTTGCCGTCTACTATTTCAAAAAGTATTCTGTAATCATTTACCCTTATTCTATAAATAGGCTTTTTAGTTCCTTGCATTTTCTTAATGTCTACTTTCTCGCCTGCATAAAGTGAATAGATAGTTTTTTCAAATTTGCTTTTTACAGCTTTATGTTTTGATAAAAATTTATTAGCTTGGTTTGAATATTCAAATTTAACATTTACCATGTAACCACTTCTGATTTAACTATCTTTTTATCTTCCTCGCTCATAGAGTTTAGGGCTTGTAGTAATTCTTGGTTTTCTTGGTCGTCGCATACTTCCGCATTTTCAAGAGCTTTTAAAAAATTTTCTTTACTTGGTTTTTGCCCTTTAACTTCAAAAGGTATACCCCATTCTTTAACAGCTTTTTTAATAAAAATATTAATAGCTGTTGTAACATTCATCCCTAAATCATCACATAATAGATTAAATTCTTTTTTTAGGTCTTCATCTAATCTGATATTAATATTTGTTTGTCCCATGATAACACCTCATTTTTTTATATTTTATATTAATATTATAACGCTATATAATTACATTGTCAATATAATGTTAATATATTTATATAAAAAAAGTATTTGACAAGTCTATTTTTCTTTTATTTTATAATATTACAATTTATTACAACACAATTTTTATTATCTTCCTTGTCTTTTAAATACTCTTTTAATTCATTTTCATTGTTGAAATAAAGGTCTTTAGGAGTAAAACCATCGCTTTCTTGAACTTTATATCCTGTTCCATTTGGGTAAATCACTATAAGCATATATTTATCATTTTTCTTTTTCAAATACTCATCTAATCTATTTATAATCTCATCATAATTAATTCTTTTTCTTTTCATACATTCAACCTACTTTTCCAAATTTATTATTTTAAAATATCGCCTTTTTTCTCTGTCAACTCTTCAAGATTTCTTTTTAATATTTGCCCGATTTCTTTTTCTTGTCCCTCTTCTTCGTTCAATATCTTATAAAGTTCCTCATCTGTGGAAGTAATTAAAACTTTACTTGCCATTTCTTTAGGGATACAGTTTAAAATATCGTCAATTATAACAGTACATTTATTTTCATCTATTTTTTCAAGAAAATTATTGAATTTTTCCTCGCCCTCTATAATAAAATCTTTTCTTTTATAGTTCTCAAAGGTTTCAGCTATCTGATAACTTCCATTTTCTAACTTTTCAGCTATTATAATTATAGGTGTTTTGTTGCTCTCTGGGATTTTTATTTTATCCATTCTTTTTAAAATCAGCTTATAATTACTCTTCATCTTGGTTCATCTCTCTTTCCAATGCTTCCAATTTCTTCAAAATAACTTCTTGGTCAAACATAGATTGCCCGAACTCTATCATTTTACAGCTTGCACTCACTCTACTATTGTGCGGTGCTTCTTCATCTCTTGCAATGTTCATTAATATTTCTAAGGCTTCCAAGCTGTATGCTTGGGCTTTGGTCATAGTATTACTGAATAACTTTTCTTTCTGCTCGTTTAAAATTTTTATGAAGTCATCTTCTTTTCTAAGCCTGTATAAAGTGGCTTCACTGATTTTATTCTTTTTACAAACTTCTATATTTGAAGAGCATAACAGTAAATCTAATGCTATTTGCTCCCTGTTATATTTATTCGCCATTTTATCATCTCCTTAAATCCTTTCATTTCTTTTCAATTCTGTTCTGTGGTAGTCAACTAATAGTTTATAACCACCTAACCATTTTGCCTTTTAACCTAACCGTTATTAACTTTTTAAATTTATGCTATTGTGAAAAATTTCTATTTTTACCTAACCGTTTTTATGTTTTGTCTGTCCTGTGTCTATTTTTATAAAACCAAGTAGGAAAAATTGAATTCATTTTTCTTTCCCTCTGCTCTATCCTGTAAAATGAATTTTAAGGTCAAAATACCCCACTTATTTGATGTTTTTGGCTCGTCGTTTTGTTTTTAGGTATAAAGTATCAAGCAACTTTTACAACTGCTTAAAAGTGTCAAATACTTAATAATATTTTATAAAAATTATATCATAACTAAGTTATAGTATAAAAAAGAGAAAAGAGGGTATATTTTCACTCCCTCTCTTCATGTTATATGAAAAATCTTTAATATTACGGTAGCAAACAAATAACAAACAAGGTTTATTCATAGTTTTTATAACTTTATAAAAATAAAAGAAATATAAACTAATAAAATTTAACAATTTTATCAAAACAAAATATAATTAAATAAAAAATAAATTGACATTTATATATTTATCTGTTACTATTGTCTTAATATAATATGAAATTATTTCGGAGGAAGAAGATGTTATTTATTATTAGGAGAAACAGGAACAGATAATTATATAATTTAATATACCGGTTTCTTTTGATATGGCTGAATAATGACTTTATTCTTTTGTAAAGATTGGAAATTTTTCCATGAGCATAGATTGATTTATTAGCCAATAGTTTCACTATTGGTTTTTATTTTATGGTTATTACAGGTTTAGCTTGTCAAAAGCTAGACCTTTTTATTTTAGTTTAATAAAAAAATTTAGCATAGATTTTAAGGAGGAAAAAAATGTTTCAGTATCTTGATACATTAAAAGAAATTTTTATTGATGGAGCCAGATATAATTATATTATTCAAGGGCTTATTTTTTCTGTGGGAGTAACATTTTTCTCAGCAGTAATCGGAATTATTTTAGGAATACTTTTTGCACTTATGAGAATTTCAAGATTTTACCCTTTAAAACATTCTAAAAGATTTAAAGATTTTAATCCTCTAGAATGGCTTGCAATATGGTATACTGATATTATAAGAGGAACACCAGCAGTTGTTCAGCTTATGATTCTTGCTAATGTTATTTTTGCAGGATTCAGAGATATGCCAGTTTTTCTTATAGCAAGTATGTCATTTGGAATAAACTCTGGAGCTTATGTTTCTGAAATTATAAGAGCAGGTATAGAAGGACTTGATAAAGGACAGATGGAAGCAGCAAGAGCATTAGGAATGCCTTATGGAACTGCCATGAAAGAAGTTATTATTCCTCAGGCTGTAAAAAAGATTCTTCCAGCTCTTGTAAGTGAGTTTATAACACTTTTAAAAGAAACTTCAATAGTAGGATTTATTGGAGGAGTAGATCTTCTTCGTTCAGCAAATATTATAACAAGCCAAACTTATAGAGGAGTAGAACCTCTTCTTGCTGTAGGTATTATTTATCTTATTATGACAGGTTTATTTACTAAATTTATGAGAAGAGTGGAAAAGGGGATGAAGGTAAGTGATTAGAGTAGAGCATTTATATAAAAGTTTTGGACAGCTTGAAGTTTTAAAAGATATATCAGTAAATATAAAAAAAGGTGAAGTTATTGCAATAATAGGACCTTCAGGAAGTGGAAAATCAACTTTCTTAAGATGTTTAAATCTTCTTGAAGAACCTACAGGGGGAGCAATATATATTAAAGATAAAAATCTTATGGATGATAAAACAGACATTAACCTTGTAAGAAGAAATGTAGGAATGGTATTTCAGCATTTTAATCTTTTTCCACATAAAACAGTTTTAGAAAATTTAACTCTTGCTCCAATGAAAGTAAAAAATATGAAGCAAGGAGATATAGAAAAGAAAGCATTTATGCTTCTTGAAAAAGTTGGACTTAGAGAAAAGGCTTCTGCATATCCTAATCAGCTTTCAGGAGGACAGAAACAAAGAATAGCTATTGCAAGAGCTCTTGCAATGGATCCTGAGGTAATTCTTTTTGATGAACCTACATCAGCACTTGATCCAGAAATGATTAAAGAAGTCCTTGATGTTATGAAGGACCTTGCTGAAGAAGGAATGACAATGATAATTGTTACTCATGAAATGGGATTTGCGAAAAATGTTGCAGATAGAGTTTTCTTTATGGACAGAGGAAATATTCTTGAAGATACAACTCCTGAAGAACTTTTTAGTTCTCCAAAACATGAAAGAACTAAAGAATTTTTAAATAAAGTTTTAAACCGTTAAAATTTTGTAAGTTATTTTATAAAAATAAATATTATTATTTAGGAGGCATGAAATGAAAAAAGCACTGAAGGTATTAAGTATTTTAATGTTAATGTTAGTTTTTGTGGCATGTGGGGGAGAAAAGAAAGCTGCAGAAGAAAAAGCTCCTATTTATGTAGGAACTAATGCTGAGTTTCCTCCGTTTGAATATCTTGACGGAGATAAAATAGTAGGTTTTGATATTGATTTTATCAATGCTATAGGTAAAGAAATGGGAAGAGAAATTATTGTAAAAGATATGAGCTTTGATGGACTTCTTCCAGCTTTACAAACTAAAAAAGTTGATGTTGTTGTAGCAGGAATGACTGCAACAGAAGAGAGACAAAAAACTGTTAATTTTTCTCAGCCTTATTATTCAGCAAATCAAGTTATAATTGTGCCAGAAGGAAATACAACTATAGCAGATTTTAATGATTTAAATGGAAAGAAAGTAGCAGTTATGCTTGGATTTACAGGAGATGTTGTTGTAAGTGAAATGCCTGGTGTTGAAGTAGAAAGATTCAATGCAGCTTATGCAGGTATTATGGCTCTTCAGTCAGGAAAAGTTGATGCTGTTGTTTTAGATTCTGAGACAGCAAATAATTATGTTGCTAAAAACAGTGGATTAAAAATAGCTGAAGGAAAAGGAGAATCAGAAGATTATGCTATTGCTGTAAGAAAAGAAGATTCTCAGCTTCTTGAAGAAATTAATGCTGCTATAGATAAAATTAAAGCAGATGGTACTTTCAGTGAAATAATAGAAAAGCATTTTAACTAATATTTTATTAAAGAATAAAGAAGGAAACTGTAAGATTGCAGTTTTCTTTTTTTGTTGTATATAAGAAAACTGCCTTAGAATTTTCTAAGATAGTTTTATAAGATTTATTTTTTTAAATCTAATTTTTTTATTAGTTCAACAGTATATTCTTGACACCAAATTGCTGTTTCAGGATTAAAATCTTCATTATGTACATCTGTGTTTGAAAGTATTCTTACTCCCATAAAAGGAACATTAAATGCTTTTGCTACTTGAGCTGCTGCTACTGTTTCCATTTCTTCTGCTGATGTTCCATATCTTTCATGGATAAATTTAATTCTTTCAAGTTCTCTGTTCCATTGGTCTGCTGTTCCAATAGTTCCTACTACTACTTTTCCATTTTTATAGTCAATAGTTTTTGCTATTTCCATAACTTTTTCATCACTTGAAAAATGAGGATAATCTACTGTATTACCTTTAGAGTCTCTTATCTTTTGAATATCTTCAAAGAATATACCATAAAATTTTATATTTTCTTATATTTTTAAATAATTTCAAATTATAATTAAAATATTATTATATATTTAAAATATTATTTTCTATTTAATTGATAATATTTTAAAAATATTATATAATATATTAAAAATAATATTTAATATTTTAATTTCTTTATATATAACAGAACATAAAAAGGAGGTAAAATATGAAAAAACAAGCTGATGAAAGTAAACATGATAAATTTATCAGGCTTGTAGAAGCTAGGACTAATAAAATAATTGATACTTTAAAGCTTCTTGGCAACTGTTCAAATACTTCTATCTATGAATATACTCAAGACGAAGTTGAAGAAGTCTTTAAAGCAATAGAACAAGAGTTACATGAAGCTAAAAAAAAATTTACAAAGCCTGAGCCTGAGAAGATTTCAAGATTTTCATTAAGTAAGAATAAGAGGTGATATATATGTTTAGTTTTACACAAGAATGGAACTTTCCTTCAAATAATTATGGACAAATTTTTGGTATTTCTGATTCTGGTGTTGAAACTTTCAAAGGAAATCCTATTAAATCACTTGCAAGAGAAATTTGCCAGAACTCCTTAGATGCTACACTTGAAAATGGAAAACCTACTCGTATTGAATTCAAAACCTTTGAAATTTCTCCAGATAAAATTCCAGATTATCTAAGCTTAAAAGACTCTCTTAAACGTTCTTTAGATTTTTGTTCAGAGCAGAAATCTAATAAGGCAAAAAATTTTTTTAAGCAAGCATTGAAAGAAATGAATAAATCTACAATCACATGTTTAAGAATTAGTGATTTTAATACTTCAGGTCTAACAGGTTCTCATGAAGAGTATAATTCACCTTGGTGCAACTTAATAAAATCTTCAGGAACATCAGATAAATCCGGCAGCAACGGTGGTTCTTTTGGAATTGGTAAATTTGCACCATATGCCTGCTCAGTTTTGAGAACAATTTTTTACAGTACTTGTGATAAAGATGGTATTTGTGCTTCTCAAGGTGTTTCAAGATTAACTTCTTTTAAAAATAGAGAAAATGAAATCACTCAGGGAATTGGTTTCTATGGCAATAAACATAACAGTCCTATGTATAAACAATTTTCTTTAGACCCTGATTATTTTCGCAGTGTTGAAACTTCCGGTACTGATATTTATATCATCGGCTTTACTGGTGACAGCGACTGGAAAGAACAGATGACAGCTTCTGTTTTAGACGGTTTCCTTCATGCAGTTTACAATGAAACATTAGAAGTAAATGTTGATGGAATTATTATTAACAAAGAGAGTCTTTCAGATTTGATAACTTTGTATAAAAATTATTTTAAAGAACATGCTGATGAATATTTTCAGACACTTACAGATTCAGTGTCTGCCAGAACTTTTGTTAAAGAATTTACAGATGACCCTGAAACTGCTGGTAAAGTTACTTTAAAACTGATGATTATGCCTTCTTTCAGCAGGCGTGTTGCAATGATTCGCCAGACAGGAATGAAAATTAAAGATAAAGGAAATATTAATGGATTAATTCCTTTCGCTGGAACTTTATTCATTGAAGGAAATGCAATAAATTCATATCTTCGTAATCTAGAAAATCCACAGCACCTTGAATGGGAAATAGAACGTGCAGAAAATAAAAGTAAAGCAAAACATCTTCTTCAATCATTAACACGTTTTATTAAAACATCATTAGATGAAATGAAAAATGATGACAGTGAAGAAGCACTTGACCCAACTGTAGGAGAATATCTTTCTGCTAATGATTTTGAGGATTCTTCTAATCAAGAATGTGCAGAAGCTCTACGAGATACTGTCAAAGACATTAAAATTCGTGTATCTGAAGTTATATCAAAACCTTCAAATCCTAAGAGTGAAGAATTTAGTACTTCTCTTATAGACGAAGAGGAAGAAGATTTTGTTGATGATGATTTTTCTGGTGAAGATATTAGTCTTAATCATAAAGGAAAAAGCAACAATGGAAATAATCACAGGACTAAAGAAGAAAACATTCCTGCAGAGAATTATAAAAAAATATCAGAAATTCCTATAATTAATGCCCGTAATGTTGTTCGTAACAAAGATACCGGAGAATACACTATTGTATTTACCCCTGATTCTTCTGCTGTAAATGGTATTTTAGAAATATTTATGTCAGCTGAATCACAAAGTTATGAAGCTTCTATTATTGCAGCTTCCTGTTCTGAATGCCCTAAATTAAAATTCAAAAAAAATAAAATATTTAATCTAATATTTACAGAAAAAAAAGCTCTTCGAGTTAATATTCAGCTTGATTATTATGATTATTGTTCTCTGGAGGTAAAAGCATATGGAAATCAAATATAAATTATATCCCTATCCTGTCTTAACTTTTTATTCTAATGACTATAGTTCCGGTAGTTTTGAGACATCTGTTAATGTTATTCGCGATGGATACGATTTATGTATTAATTTCTCTGCATCTCTTACCTGTCAAAGTCTTCAAGATTGTATAAATCAGGGTACAGCTAAGTTTGTTTATCATTTAGAATGCTCACAGACAGGGTTTCGTACAGTTGTTCAAACAGATAAATTAAAAGAAAAATATACTTTGCTAAGTAGAACTGTAAATGGAAAATTACAAATATGTCCATTTATCGTAGCAGTTGATGATTTAAATTCTTATACAAGCCCTAATTTTCATGAAGATTATCAAGGAATTACTTTTAATATAGAAGCAGGGTGTGTTATGGCTGTAGGTAAAATGGTAACTGTAAATATTTCTAAAGATATTGATGAGATTGCAGATACACCTTCCATTTTTAATATCAGTAAAAATCCTGATGAAAGCTGCAGACAAATGTTAGTTGATATGTCACAACGTAAGATTATTATTAAGCTACCACTTAGTGATTTTTACAGCTATAAAGTTTTGAGTTCTACTCCGTCAGCACAGTATATTCTTAACTCTCTTACTGTTATACCTGCACTTGTATTTGTTTTGGAAGAATTAAAATCTTTATCTATCCATGAAAGAAGTGAGTATTCTGATACACTATGGTATAAAGTCTTATCAAAGGTCTTACAGACACAGTTTGAATGCAATATTGAAAGTGAAGAATTTAATAGTCAAAATTGTCTTGAACTTGCTCAAAAATTAATAAATAATCCTATTACAGACGCTTTTACATTCTTGACAAGCAGTTTTGGTATAGCCGGCGGAGGTGATGAATAATGAAGCTTCAATTTATAAGCTATGACAATATCGATATTATTAAAACTAATATTAACAGCTGGGTTGATAATTTTAAAAAAGATTCTTCTGATTGGCTGCAGGAAGAATTCAATAATACATTATTCATTGATACAAAGTTCCCTGAAGTTCATGACTTTGGCTTAGATATGAGTGCTGATAAACCTTTTCTTACAGAGCCTGAAAATGTTAAACGTATTTATGAAAATCTACATTTTTTATCTGATTCTCAGGCATCTGATGAACGTTTATGGGCTGGATTATGTCTTGGAACTTTTTGGAATTATGTAAAATATAGATGGAATATTGATAAAAATTGTACAGTTTCTAATGTGTTGCAGCATTTCTTCTTTGATTTCGGAAACAGACGTTCTTTAACAAGAAATGCCCTTGCAAGGCTGTGGTGGATTGGACGCCTTACCTATGATAAAAATCGTTCTAATCCTTGGGAACTTACTGAATTTGTCTGTGAAAATTCTGACTATATTATGCACATTTTAGAACGTAATACATCAAACAACCCTTCTATTATCCGTCCTTTTCTTGGTGCTGTAATAGAAGCTAGAGAACAAGGACTGAGTATCAATACAGATGTCGTTGGTGAGTTAGCTAAATACTTAAATTTATTAGGTGGTACATATATTCTGGATTGTCTTCCAGAAGAACGTATTCACGATAAAATCCTTATTAAAGCAATAGAAATATGTCAAACTTCTTAAAAAGTTAAATCTATAAAATACCGAAAAAATTTTTCGGTATTTTTTTTATTTTTAAAGAAAAATATTTGATTTTTAGCAACAAATATGATATGCTGCATTTAGAAGTGCAGTTTTATGAAATATGTTGGGAAATTATTAAATAAAGAGCGTTTGAAAAAATTTAAGTTTAAAACAAGTTCAATACGCAACAGGAATTCCTGATTCTACATTAAGCAGAATAGAACAAGAGAAGATTACAAGACCTTCCATTAAAATTATAAAAAAATTAGCAGATTTTTATAAAAGTAGCATTATTCCCCTTTATATTTCTTGTGGATATTTGCAGGAAAGCGATTTAGAAAAGTATCAACAATATTTTTCTGAGCATATCCAAAATTTAATCAATTTACTTTTAAAAAATAAAGGAGATGAAAATAATGATATTTAAATTAGGTGAACTTTTCTGTGGACCGGGAGGACTTGCCTACGGTGCAATAAATGCTTCTATTGAGAATCCTTTATTCAAAATAGTACATCAATGGGCAAATGACTATGATGCTGACACATGTGAAACATATAGATTTAATATTTGTCCTGATAAACCAGACACAGTCTATCATGCAGATATAAGGCATTTTGATTTGTCAAATCTTGCTCCAATAAATGCTTTAGCTTTTGGTTTTCCCTGCAATGATTATAGTATTGTAGGAGAGCAGAAAGGAATAGGAGGGCTTTATGGACCTTTATATTCTTATGGGATTAAAGCTTTAAATTTATATCGTCCTTTATGGTTTTTAGCTGAAAATGTTGGCGGATTAAGAAGTGCTAATGCTGGAAATACATTCAAAAAAATTCTTAAAGAAATGGAAAATGCAGGCTATACTGTTACACCTCATTTATATAAATTTGAAGAATATGGTGTTCCTCAAGCTAGACACAGAATTATTATCGTCGGAATCCGTAATGATTTAGATGTTATTTATCGTGTTCCATCACCTGTACCATATAGTAGCTTAGATAATACTTGTAAAACAGCTATAGAAATTCCACCTATTCCTGTTAATGCTTTAAACAATGAGCCTACAAGACAATCTGAAAAAGTTATAAAAAGACTTAAATATATAAATCCGGGGGAAAATGCTTTTACTGCAAATATTCCTGAAGAGTTGCAATTAAATGTTAAAGGAGCAAAAATTAGCCAGATTTATAAAAGATTAGACCCAAATAAACCTGCATACACTGTTACTGGAAGTGGTGGTGGTGGAACTCATATCTACCATTGGTCTGAACATAGGGCATTAACTAACAGAGAAAGAGCAAGGCTACAAACTTTTCCAGATTCATATAAATTCTTTGGTTCTAAAGAAAAAGTTCGTAAACAGATTGGGATGGCTATTCCATGTAAAGGAGTTCAAATCATATTTGAGGCTATACTGAGAAGTTTCGCTCATATAGATTATGAATATATAGAAGCAAATATTAAAGAGTAAAAAATAGTGCGATGGGTGTAGTGAACCAATTTTCTTAGATACTGAGAATGTAAATAATTTTGTGTATTTATCATCTCTTGATTATTAATTTTTAAATTACTTTAAAGGCTGAAAGGAAATTAAAAACCTTTCAGTCTTTCTTCATATTCTATTGCCAATTGTCCTTTTATCAAATGCCAATCTTTCGCATAACCTGTTTTCCATTTTTCTGTTAAATTAATTGTTGATAAATATAATAATTTCATTAGAGCCATATCTGTTGGAAAACTACTTCTTGTTTTTGTTACTTTTCTGTATATTCTATTTAAATTTTCAATTGCGTTTGTTGTATACATAATTCTTCTAATCTCTGGACTAAATTTAAAAAATGTTCTTAATTCACTCCAGTTATTCTCCCAACTTTTCAGCGCATAAGGATATTTTTTAGACCATTTTTCTTTTAATTCCTCCAGCGCAGAAAACCCTGTTTCTTCATTAGGAGCTGTATATATTTCTTTTAAATCTTTTGCAAATTCTTTTTTCTCTTTGTAACTAATAAAACTTAAAGTATATCTAATTTGATGAATAATGCATCTTTGAATATCTACATAAGGAAATACTGTTTTAATAGCCTCCGAAAATCCTGTTAAACCATCTACAGAAGCTATCAAAATATCTTTTACTCCTCTATTTCTTAAATGATTTAAAACAGATAACCAGAATTTAGCTGATTCATTTCCACCTATATAGATTCCTAATACATCTTTTTTTCCTTCAGAATTAACTCCTAAAACTATGTAAGCAGCTTTTTTTACTATTGCTTTATCTTCTTTCACATGAAAATGGATTGCATCTAAAAAAGTAAAATAATATACTTCTTCAAGAGGTCTATTTTGCCATTCTTCACTTAAAGGAATAATTTTATCAGTAATTTTGCTTACCATTTCAGCAGAAACATCAACACCATAAATCTCTTGGATATGTTTGTTAATATCTCTTGTAGACATACCTAATCCATACATAGAGATAACTTTTTCTTCCAAGTTAGAGATATCACGCGAATATTTTGGAACTATTTTAGGTTCAAACTCACTGTTTCTATCGCGTGGAATATCAAGTTCTATTTCTCCAAAAGAAGATTTAACTTTCTTTTTAGAATATCCATTTCTAGAGTTATCACAATTCTCTTTTTTCTCGTATTTTTCATATCCTAATTGATTGTTCAATTCAGCTTCAAGCGATTCTTGTATAAACTCTTTCATTAAATCTTTAAGAGCTTCCTGGATATCAGTAGCAGACTTAAAATTTCCTTTTCTAACAATCTCTTTGATAAGTTCTTTTGGTAATAAAGACATAAAAAAACCTCCCTTAATATTAATTAAATTATATTTATAATTCATTAATAATCAAGAGAGATTTTTATTTACACAAAATTTATTACACTAACCGTGTAAATTAATAATTTTAAGTTACTAATTTACAACAGTTCTTATTTTTTAATTATTTACTTTTTAATTAAACAAGTTTTTTCATTTCATCAGCAACGAATTCTACTTGAGTACCAACTATAACTTGAACATTTGTTTTATTAGGTTTTAAAACACCAGGTACAAGTTTTTTGATTTCAGCATCATTAACTAAAGAGCTGTCTTTTACTTCAAGTCTTAATCTTGTAGTACAGTTATCAACACTTACAATATTTTCTTTTCCACCTAAAAGAAGAAGAAGTGCTGCAGCAAGTTCAGCGTGTGATGCATTTCCAGAAACTGTATTTTCAGCTTCTTCTAAATCAGCCTCTTCTCTACCAGGAGTTTTGATGTTGAATTTAGAAATAGCAAAGCTAAATATTACATAGTATAGAACAAAGAAAATAATTCCAAGAACTATTAACATATATGGTTGATTTGCATTTGGATTACGAAGTGATAAGAAGAAATCAACAAATCCTGCAGAGAATCCAAATCCAGCCATCCAGTTAAATGAAGCAGCAAGGAATACAGCTATACCAGTTAAAACAGCATGAAGAAGATATAATACTGGAGCAACGAACATGAAAGCAAATTCAATAGGTTCAGTAACTCCTGTAAAGAAACTTGCAAATCCAGCAACTAACATGATAGATTTGATTTTAGCTCTGTTTTCAGGTTTAGCAGTTTTAATAAATGCAAAACAAGCTCCTAATAATCCAAACATCATGATTGGGAAGAATCCAGCTTGATCATTCCAACATGGTAAGAACCAGCTACCGCTGCAGGAAGATCTGCATATGCTGCTGCAGGGTCTCCCCAGAATCTTCCAATGTCGTTAATTCCAGCAACATTAAACCAGAATACAGAGTTAAGAGCATGGTGTAATCCAACAGGAATAAGAAGTCTGTTAAAGAATCCATAAACTCCAGCTCCTACAGGTCCTAATTTAGCAATTCCTTCTCCGAAAGTAACAAGTCCACTGTAAATAACAGGCCATATATATAAAAGAATAAAAGATACAACAAGCATTACAACTGATGTAATGATAGGAACAAATCTTTTTCCACTGAAGAAAGCAAGGAATTTAGGAAGTTCTAAGCTATGGAATCTGTTATATAATTCTCCAGCTATAACCCCACAAAGGATTCCAACGAACTGGTTGTTTATTTTTCCAAATGCAGGAGAAACCTGATCAGGAGAAACACCAGTCATTTGTGCAACAGCACCAGCAGAAAGTAAAGTAGTAACTACTTCAAAAGCAACTAACCCAGCAAGAGCAGCAGCTCCATTTTTGTCCTTAGATAGTCCAAAAGCAACACCAACAGCAAATAATATAGGCATATTGTCTATTATAGCAGCTCCTGCTTTAATTAAGAATGCAGCAAGTTGGCTGTTTCCTCCCCAACCAGTAGGGTCAATCCAATATCCAATACCCATTAGAATAGCAGCAGCTGGAAGAACTGCAACTGGAACCATTAAGGCTTTACCAATTTTTTGTAAATAACCAAACATAAAATTTCCTCCTCAAAGTTAAATTATAGAATTTTTATAAATATACTACCTATACTTTATTTTACTTTAAAATAGAAAAAAAGCAAGCATAATTTAGGCACCTTTTATAAAAAATGTACAGAAAGTAGCAGAAAACTATTGTAAAACAACACTTTTTGTTAAATTATTTTTTCAAAAAAATTTTTAAAATTTTTGAAAAAATGAATTTATAATTCATATTTTATTTCATTTTTCCTTCTAAAATTTAAAGGATAATTGAGTTTTAAGAATATTTTTTTTAATTAAATGGGAAAAAGAAACTCCCACAAGTCTTATTTCATTTCTGTATTCAATATTTTCTATAAGATTAACTACGATTTCAAAAAGGTCTGTCTTATTGTCAGTGGGAGTAGAAAGATGTTTAGATCTTGTAATAGAACTAAAATCTTTATATTTTATTTTTATATTAACACATGAACATAAGAAATTTTTTTCTTTAAGTCTTTTGTAACTTTTTTCAAAAACTGCAGTATATTCTCTTTTTAAATCTTCATCTGTTTGGAGAGAAAATCTATATGTATTTTCATTTCCAACAGAAGCTGCTTTTCGCTCTTTTTTTACAGGCCTGTCATCAAGTCCTCTAGAATAATAATATAAAAGAGAACCTCTTGATAATCCAAAAAGAGAAATAAGTTCATGAAGAGAAAAGTTATATATATCTTTAGGTTTAAAAATATTGTTTTTTTCAAGTATAGGAATAAATTTTTTACCAACTCCTGGAATTATACTTATACTTTTATTAGAAATATAAGCTGTGAATTCTTTTGGAGAATTAAATATATAGAATCCATTGGGTTTATTACAGTCACTTGCTATTTTAGCAGTGAGCTTGTTATAACCGATTCCTACAGAACATGTAAGTCCTGTATTTTTAAAAATTCTTTCTTTAAATTTTTTTGCAAAATATTCTTTAGAAGGATAATTTTCTATAATACTTGTAACATCAAGAAATCCTTCATCAAAAGCGATATATTCAACTTTATCAGTTACTTTTTCTACAAGAGTATGAATATGATTAGATTCAGCTGCGTATTTTTTTTGTTACATGGAAGAATAATAAGTGAAGGGCAAAGTCTTTTTGCTTCAGCTGTGCTCATAGCAGAATGTATTCCATATTTTCTAGTAGCATAGCTTGCTGTAGTGACAATGCTTTCTCCTACAACCAAAGGTTTGTTCTTTAAACTTTTATTATCTCTTATTTCTACAGAAGCATAGAAGGCATCCATGTCATAATGAAGAATAACTCTTGGCATTTATTACTCCTTTTTTAAAAATATTTACAGATATATATTATCATAAAAAATAGATAATTAAAAGGTAAGCTTTGGTTTTTTTTAATTATGGTATATACTATAAAGTGGAGAGATAAATTTATCTTTTTGGAGGGTGCTATGAATAATAATATTTTAAGCATTATTAAAAATGTAGAGGATAAGAATGGAAATCTTATCTTCCAAATTTTTGTAACAGATGCAGTTATTCTGCTTATAAAAATTATTTCTTTCATTATTATAATGTATGTAGGTAAATTTTTTGTGAATGCAGTTGATAAATATGTAGATAAAATATCTATAAATAAAATAGATGCAGGGGCAAAACAATTTACAAAATCTTTTGTAAAACTTGGAATATATGGAATATTTTTTCTTTTTGCTATGCTTATGTTTGGATTTAAAGAGCAGTCAATTATAACAATGATAAGTGCTATAAGTTTAGGTATAGGTATTTCTTTAAAAGAATTTCTTTCAAATTTTGCAGGGGGAGTCGTAATTTTATTTTCAAGACCATTTACTGTGGGAAATTTCATAGAGATGAATGATGCAGTTGGAGAAGTAAGTGAAATAGGTGTATTTTCTACATGTATTAATACTCTTGACAGCAGAAAAATAATAATTCCTAATAATGTTGTTATAAGTAAAAATATTACAAATTATGATGCCAATAAATACAGAAGGATACAGCTTACTGTTCCTATTGCATATGAAGCAGATCCAAGAGCTGCTGTATTAGAACTTCAGGATATCACAAAGACATTTAAAGGGATAGAAAATGACAGAATACCTTTTATAAATATAATGTCTTATGGAAGTTCTTCAGTGAATATAGAATATCTTGTATGGACAGAAAATAAAGGATATCATGATTATTATAATGTTCGTGGAGATCTTATGCAATATATTATAAAAAGATTTGCAGAAAAGAATATTGAAATTCCATACAATAAATTGGATGTTCATTTTTATAATTATGATGAAAACAAAGAAAAATAAAAATTGAAGGAAAAAAGAATTGTTTTATGATATAATCTTACTGTTTTTAACAATATATTTTAAAACAGAAAAGAGGGATTTAAAACGATAGACTTAACTAATGGAAATCCAACAAAAAAGATGTTAAAATTTGCTCTTCCTGTGTGTCTTGGAAATATTTTTCAGCTTTTTTACAGTCTTGCTGATACAAGAATAGTAGGAAGTACATTAGGGGAAACTTCTCTTGCAGCAGTGGGAACAACTACTTCCATAAGTACTTTGCTAATAGGGTTTCTCCTTGGGCTTACAAATGGTTTTGCAATAGTAGCAGCTCAAAAATTTGGAGAAAAAAATGAAAATGAAATAAAAAAAACGGTTGCAGGGACAATTTTTCTTGGAATTTTAACAACAGTAATAATTACAGTTATAAGCATATTTTTTCTTGATAATATTTTAAATTTATTAAATGTTTCAGATGCTCTTTATTTACAATCAAAAGCATATATAAAAGTCATTCTTTTTGGAATAACAGTTACAATGCTTTATAATGCTTCTGCAGGAATATTAAGAGCAGTTGGAGATACTGGTGCTCCTTTAATTTTTTTAGTACTATCATGTGTATTAAATATTTTTCTTGATTTTTATTTTATTCTTGTTCTTAGAACAGGAACATCAGGAGCAGCTTGGGCTACAGTAATTTCACAAAGTATTTCTGTTTTCCTTTGCTTTGCTTATATGTGGTTAAAATATCCAATGTTCAGGATAAAAAGAAAAGATTTTAATTTTAAAATAAAATTCTTAAAAAATCTTTATTTTTCTGGAATTTCAATGGCACTTATGATGTCTCTTGTATTTTTCGGAACACTTATACTCCAGACAGCAATAAATACTTTTGGAACAAATACAATAGTTGCTCATACAGCAGCAAGAAAAATTACAGAATTTTTTATGCTTCCTTTCGCAGTTTTGGGAATTACTATGGCTACATACTGTGGGCAAAATAAGGGTGCTGGAAAAAATGAAAGAATAAAAAAAGGAATTATAAGTGCACTTATAATAACTTCAGTTTGGAGTTTAATAGTAATTATTATGAGTTATAGTATAGCTCCAAAACTTATTTATATGGTAACAGGAAGTAAAATACAAGAAATTTTAGATACAGCTGAAAATTATTTAAAATTAAATACAATTTTTTATTTCATTCCAGGTGCAATAAGTGTTTTAAGAAATGCGATGCAAGGAATAGGAGACAGAGTTACTCCTGTTATTTCAAGTTTTCTTGAACTTGCAGGAAAAGCAGCAGTTGTTATTTTTATTGTACCTTATACTAAATATTTTGGAATAATTATTTCAGAACCCATTGTATGGATAATAATGGTAATTCCTCTAATAGTAAGAATAATAAAAAATCCTGTTTTTCAAAAAAATTAAATATAAATAAAAAACAACCTCGTATATAATTAAACGAGGTTGCTTTTATAATATATTTTTTATTATGCTTTTTGTAAGTTATGAGTCAAAAGATTTTTCTTAGCTACAGAAAGCATAAGTTTTATTCTGTTTATTTGATTAACTTCAGAATAAGCAGGATCATAATCTATTGAAACAATATTTGAGTAAGAATATTCTTCTTTTAATTTTTTTATCATTCCTTTTCCAGTTATATGATTAGGAAGACATCCAAAAGGCTGAACACATACGATGTTTGGTACGCCGTGTTCTATAAGTTCTATCATTTCTCCAAGAAGAAACCATCCTTCTCCAGATTGATGTCCTATTGAAATATATTTTGAAGTTTTATCAGCAATATTTCCAATAAAATCTTCTTGTCTAAATCTTTCGCATTTGCTTAAAGCTCTGTTTACAAATCCTGTATAGAATCCTGTTACAGCAAGAGCTGCTTTTTGTTTTAAAGAAGAAAATCTTCCGTGAAATCTTTCCTGAAGAAATTGTTCACTGTAAATACAATAGTTTACGAAACTCATAAGGCTTGAAGTACGAGCTTCTCCTCCTTCACTTTCAATAAAATCAACAAGATGGTTGTTTGCAAAAGGACTGAATTTAACAAGTATTTCTCCTACGACTCCTACTTTTATTTTTTCTTCTTGATTTATAGCTATTTGTGAAAAATCTTTTACTATATTATTTAGATTATTTCTAAACTGTAAAAGTTTTCCATTTCTGATATTTGGTCTTACAAGTTCGTACCATTTATCAAAAATTTTATTTGTCATACCTTTTATTTTTTCATAAGGTCTTGTACGATAAAGTAATTTCATAAGAATATCCCCATATGAAACAGCCATAAGTGTTTTATGAGCAAGCTTCATAGTAATTTTAAATCCTTCTTGTGCTTCATATCCCATTGAGTTAAGAGAAAGCACAGGAACATTTGCAAACCCACTATCTCTTAATGCTTTTTTTAGAAATCCTATATAGTTTGTAGCACGGCAACTTCCTCCAGTTTGAGAAATAAGAACAGCAGTTTTATGTATATCATATTTTCCAGATTTAAGGGCTGAAATTAATTCTCCAATTACAAGAATTGAAGGATAACAAGCATCATTATTTACAAATTGAAGTCCTGCATTTAAAGCTTCTTTTGTTTCTTCTAAAACTTCCAATTTATATCCTTCAGCAGAAAAAGCATCTTTTAGAAGTCCAAAATGGATAGGAGACATCTGAGGTGCAAGAATTGTATATTCTTCTCTCATTTTAGCTGTAAATAAATTTTTTCTGTATTCTATTTTATTTTTAACAATCTTTTTTACAGCTTTCTTTTTATCTTGAAGAGCAGCTAAAAGACTTCTTATTCTTATTCTTACAGCTCCCATATTGCTTACTTCATCAATTTTAAGAAGAGTGTGAACCTTTCCATAATTTGATAATATTTCCTCAACCTGATCAGTTGTAACAGCATCAAGTCCGCAACTGAAACTGTTAAGCTCAACAAGTTCAAGGTTAGGGTGTTTTCCTACAAATGTAGCAGCTCTGTAAAGTCTTGAATGGTAAGTCCACTGATCAATAACTCTAAGTCCATCTTCAAGTGAAGTAAGACTTGCAACAGCATCTCCAGTAAGAACAGCGATTCCAAAAGAATTTATAATATTTGGTATTCCATGGTGAATTTCTTTATCGTTATGGTAAGGTCTTCCACAAAGAACAATTCCTGTTTTTCCTGTTTTTTCAAGCCATTCCATAACCTCTTTTGCTTTATTCTGCATATCTTTTCTGAAATTATATCTCTCTTCCCAAGCTGCATCAACAGCATCTTGAGCTTCTTTTTTATCAACTCCATATTTTTGGAATTCTTCATAAACTGTTTTATAAAGAACTTCTTTGCTTGCCATTGAGAAGAATGGAATCATCATATCAATATGTTTTTCTTTAAGGATATCAAGATTATTTTTTATAACTTCAGGATAAGAAATTACAATTGGGCAGTTGAACTGATTTTGAGCTTTCTTATCTTCTTTTTCCTCAAAAATAACACAAGGATAAAAAATGGTTTTTACTCCTTTTTCAATCAGATTAATAATGTGTCCATGAACCATTTTAGCAGGATAACAAATAGAATCTGATGAAATAGTATCAATTCCTTTTTCATAAATTTTCTTTGATGAATCATCAGAAATTATGACTCTGAATCCTAATTTTGTAAGCAAAGTAAACCAGAATGGATAAGAATCATAAATATTAAGAACTCTAGGTATTCCTATTTCTCCTCTTACAGCTTTTGAAGGTTCAAGAGGCTGGTAGTTAAAAAGTCTGTTATATTTATATTCAAACATATTAGGGGCAGAATCTTTTTTTCCTTTTCCAAGAGGTTTTTCACATCTGTTTCCTGAAATAAATCTTTCTCCATTTTGAAACTTATGAATAGTTAAAAGACAGTTATTTCCACAAATACCACATCTTGTAAGATTTGTAGCAGCAGAAAAACTATACAAGTCTTTTTCAGTTAAAATTGAAGACTTTTCAAGAGAATGTTCTTCAGCATATTCTTTTGAAATCAGAGCAGCTCCAAAAGCTCCCATAAGCCCAGCTATATTAGGTCTTATTGCTTCTCTTTCTGAAATTAACTCAAAGGCACGAAGAACACAGTTGTTAAGGAAAGTTCCTCCCTGTACTACAATTTTATTTCCGAATTCTTCTTTGTTTTTCATTTTAATAACTTTGAATAAAGTATTTTTTACAACAGAATAAGAAAGACCAGCAGAAATATCTCCTACATCTGCTCCATCTTTCTGAGCTTGTTTAACTTTTGAATTCATAAATACAGTACATCTTGTACCTAAGTCTGAAGGTGCTTTTGCTTTCATTCCAAGCTCTGCAAATTCTTGTATTTTCATTCCTAAACTTCCTGCAAAAGTTTCAAGAAATGATCCGCATCCTGATGAGCAAGCTTCATTTAAAAGAATAGATGTTATTACACCATCTTTTATTTTTAAACATTTCATGTCTTGACCTCCAATATCAAGAATGAAATCAACATCAGGAGAGAAAAATTTTGCACCTTTATAGTGTGCCATTGTTTCAACAATTCCTACATCTACATTAAGAGCAGCTTTAATAAGATTTTCTCCATATCCAGTGACACAAGAACTTCTAATTGTAATTTTATCTGAAAGTTTTGAATAAAGAACTTTCAAGTTTGAAATAATGTTATCAAGTGGATTTCCTTTGTTGTGCGAATAATGAGAATAAAGAATTTCATTATTTTCAGAAACAAGTACAAGTTTTATTGTTGTAGAACCTGCATCTATTCCAAGATAAGCATTTCCTTCATAACTTTCAATATCTTTTGATTCAACAGTCTCTTTTTCATGTCTTTCCATAAAGTCTTTAAGCTCTTTTTCATTTTCAAAAAGAGGAGGCAGACTTGTTGTTTCTGGAAGCCCTTGGTTGTTAAGAATTTTTATTTTATTTTTTAATTCTTCAAAAGATAATTCTTTTGTATTTTCTTTTGAGAGAATACAAGCTCCTTGAGCGACAAAAAGCTGAGAATCTTTAGGAAATATAATGTTTTCAGGAGTAAGTTTAAGTGTTTCTATAAATCTCTTTCTAAGTTCACTTAAAAAGAAAAGAGGCCCTCCCAAAAAGGCAACTTTTCCTGTTATTTTTTTACCACATGCTAGACCTGTAATGGTTTGATTTACAACAGCCTGAAAAACAGAAACTGCTATATTTTCTTTTCTTACTCCTTCGTTTATAAGTGGCTGAATATCTGTTTTAGCAAAAACTCCACATCTTGAAGCTATTGGATAAATTGTATCATACCCTTTTGCTAATTCATTAAGTCCCGCAGCATCAGTATCAAGAAGAGAAGCAATTTGATCTACAAAAGCTCCTGTTCCCCCTGCACAGCTTCCATTCATTCTTTGTTCCATATCATTTTTAAGATATGTTATTTTTGCATCTTCTCCACCAAGCTCAATAGCAACATCAGTTTCAGGAATAATAGTTTCAATTGCTTTTATACAAGCAATTACCTCCTGAACAAAATCTACATCAATCCATTTTGATACTCCAAGCCCTCCGGAACCAGTGATGCTTACTTTAAAACTAATATCAGTTCCATAAGTTTTTTCAATGTAAGCAAAAAAATCTTCAAAAAGGTCTTTTGAAGTTTCTCTTACATTAGAAAAATGCCTTTGGTAAACTGAATAAACAACATTGTTTTCTTCGTCAAGGCAGACGATTTTTACAGTAGTTGAACCTACATCAGTTCCCACAAATAATTTTTTCATTTTGGCAGTTCTCCTTGTATAAATTTTATTTAATTGTATTTTTTAAAATTACAAAAATAAAATTTATCAAATAAGGAGAATCCGTTCTTTATATCTTTGCAGAATAGAACATACAGCAGCTATTTCTCCTGCATTTCTTTCTGATAATCTGATTACTTTTTTAAAAAATGTATACTCTTCTACTTTTTTGACAAAACTTGGAAGAGTATCTCTTCCCATAAAAATTTCAAAAACACCAGTTCTTGAAATTCTCATAGAAATATAATTTTCTGATCCATTTGATCTTTCAAAGAAAATAGCACTTTCTTTTTCAGCTTTCAGAGGAATATTTACTCTGCTGTTATTTATATTTAAGCTTTGCATGAAAACAATAAATACAAACGAAATAATAAAAGGTATTATATAAAGTGATACTTTATTATTTTTTTTCAGCATAATTATCCCTCCTTTTTCAGAAAATTTTTAAGTTTGTTATATCTTTATATATTAAAGATATAAGACTTTTTAAGTTAACTAAATTATACTTCAATTAATAAAAAAAATCAAAAAAACATATGTAATTCATAATTAAAATTTTAAAATGTATAAAAATTAAAAAAGAAGTATAAATTTTTGACATTAAACTTATTTAGATTTTTTATTTAACAGTTTTAAAATTTGCCTATTTTTTAAAAATTATATATAATTAAAATGACACTGAATTGAACTGGACATAGGAGGATTGTATGAAGATAGGTATTCCAAAAGAAATAAGAAATAATGAGAACAGGGTTGGGTTAACTGCTGCAGGAGTAGGGCAGCTTGTTCTTGATGGGAATGAAGTCTATGTACAAAAAGGAGCCGGACTTGGTGCAGGAGTCTTAGATGAAGATTATATTTCAAGTGGTGCAAAAATGGTTGACACTGCTGAGGAAGTTTTTGAAGAAGCTACTCTTATTATAAAAGTTGAAAAATTTCAAAAAGAAGAAAGAAAATTTATAAAACCTCATCACATTTTATATTCTTATCTGCACCTTGCAGCAGATAAAGAAACTACTTTAGATCTTGTTGAATCTGGAGCAACATGTATTGCATATGAAACTATAGTTCTTGATGATGGTTCTATCCCTCTTCTTACACCAATGTCTGAAGTAGCAGGAAGAATGGCTGTACAGGTTGGAAGCTTTTATTTACAGAAGAACACTGGGGGAAAAGGAATTGTACTTGGAGGAGTTCCTGGAGTTGAAAGAGGAAAAGTTGTAGTTTTAGGTGCTGGAGTGGCAGGTCAAAGTGCTATAAAAGCAGCAGTTGGTCTTGGTGCAGAAGTTATTGCCATTGACATAGATGTAAGCAAACTTAGATATTTAGATGATACATATAGAAGTCAGGTTACTACCCTTTATTCTACACCTAGAAACATTGAAAAAGCAGTAGAAAAAGCAGACCTTCTTATTGGGACTGTTCTTATTCCTGGAGGGAAAACACCATGCCTTGTTACTAAAAAATATATTGCAAATATGCAAAAGGGAAGTGTAATTGTTGATGTGGCAATAGACCAAGGAGGTTGCTTTGAAACTTCAAAAGTTACATCACATGAAAAACCTACTTATATAGTAAATGGTGTTCTTCATTATTGTGTAGGGAATATGCCAGGAGCTTATCCTATAACAGCAACTATTGCTCTTGAAAATGCAACTTTAAAATATGCAAGAGCTATTGCAAATATGGGACTTAGAGATGCCTGCGGTACTTATCCTGAACTTCTTAGAGGAATAAATATTATGAATGGAAGAGTTACATGCAGAAAAGTAGCAGACAGTTTAGCTCTTGATTATGTAGGAGTAGGATTCTAAAGAATAGATAAAAGGCAGATTTTATATCTGCCTTTTGTATTTAAAAAATAAAAAATTATTTCCCAAAAAAAGAGAATAGGGTATAATATGAATATGTATAATTATTTTACAAAAATAAGTACTTTAATTTGTTGTTCATATTTTGAAAGGGGATAAGAATGCTAACAAGTAAATCTATAGAACTATTAAAATTCTTATTGGATAAAAAAGATAAAATATTATTGAAAGAAGCTGCTGAGCATTTTAATCTCAGTGAAAGAAGTATAAGATATGAAATAGAAAAAATAAAAGAAGAAACAGAAACTGAAAATTTTAAAGTTATTCTTAATAAAGGTGAATGCTGGATTGAAAATTATGAATTTCTTGAAAACTTTTTAAAAAATAATAGTGGTTATGTTCCTTCTCCTAAAGAAAGAGAATTGTATATACTTTTAAAAATATGTTTTGAAAGAGAAATAAATCAGACTATAATTTCTGATGAACTGGAAATAAGTAAAAGTACTGTAAAAACTCATCTTCGTGACATAAGAAAGATTTTAGAGGTATATAATTTAGAGCTTGATCTTCTTCCTAAAAAGGGGCTTATTATAAAAGGAGATGAAGAACAGTTACGCCAATGCACTTTAAAGGCTGTATATCTTTCTAAAAAACAGAAAAGTAAATTTTTAGATGATATTATTTTTGGTTATTTGAAAAATATTGATAAAGAAGGTTTAAAACTTTTTATAAATTATTGCCAGAAACTGATGAATAAGATAATTTCAGATGAAGCTTATGGAATTATTTTGAGATATCTTACAATGGTAATTTATTTTAATAAAAAAGGTTATGTTATAAAATCTATTAAAAATGAAAACTTTTTAAAGGGAACTAAGGAATATGAATCTGTACAGAAATCAAAAGCCCTTCTTGAAGGATACTATGAAACTGAATTTTCTGAAGCAGAATATTTGAAAATAACAGATTACTTTTTAGGAAGTCATACATATAATATTTCATATTCATATTATGAAAATTGGGTAGAGATAGAAATAATTGTAAGAAATTTCATTGAAAAAGTAAATAAAGAATTAGATGTTGATATTTCAAATGATGAAACTCTTATTTTAGGGCTTGTGAATCATATAAAACCTACTATTTATAGAATAAAAAATGGAATAGAACTTGAAAACACAATTTATGAAGAGGTAGCTGAAAGTTATCCAAAACTTTTCTCTCTTGTTAAAAGCAGTGTGGGAGAATTAGAAAAATTTATAAATAATAAATTTACTAATGATGAGATTGCATTTATAACAATTCATTTTAAAGCAGCTATAGACAGAAATGTTAAAAAGAAAAGAGAAAAAATAAAAGTCTTAATTGTGTGTGGTTCTGGGTACGGAAGCTCAAGACTTCTTGCACAGCAAATAAAAGATATTTACAGAGTGGAAATCATAGATACAATTCCAAGATATCTTTTAGAAAAAGTTAATAAAAGGACAGATATAGATGTAATATTAACAACTGTTCCTATTGAAAATTTTAAAACAGACAGACAAATAATAAAAGTCAGTCCTCTTTTAACAAAAGAAGATCTTTTAAAATTAGACAGTTATCCGATTCCAAGAGATAGTAAAAAAATATTATTTTCTGAACTTATAGATGTTATTGAAAAAAATACAGGTGAAAAAGTTTCAGATAAATTAAAAATAGGATTGAAAAATTTTCTTGATACGAGATTAATAGATGATATTTTTCACAAAAAAATTACAATTTTTGACCTGTTATCAGAGCAGAGAATTAAGTTAAAAGGAAAAGCAAAGAATTGGAAAGAAGCTATAAGTGAAGCAGGAGAGCTTCTTTTAAAAGATGAATGTATAGAACCTGACTATATTGAGGATATGATTAAGGTAGTTGAAGAATTTGGAAGCTATATTCTGTTAGTTCCTAATGTAATTTTTCCTCATGCTAAAGCTAGAACTAAAGTAAAAAAGACTGCATTTTCAATAGTTATGTATGATGAAAAAATAGATTTTATAGATGGAGAAAAGATAGATATGGTAATATCTTTCTGTTCAAAAGATGAAAGAGAACATCTTGATGGGTTGATAAATATAATAGATAAGATTGAAGAAAATAATCTTAAAGAAAAATTAATGAAGATAAAAAATCCAAAAGAAGTAATAAAATACTTCACAAATTAAAAAAGAGAGATTGACACCTCTCTTTTTTTTGTGAATTAAATAGAATCTTTCGTTTTTTTTATAAATGAAATATAATAAAATTGAACAAAAATAATGGAGATGATAAAAATGTTAAAAAAAGTTTTAGAAAACAAAATTAACATAGTTGATAATGTAAAAGACTGGGAAGATGCCATAAGAACAGCAGCTAAACCTTTATTAGCTGATATGTCAATTACAAATCATTATGTAGAAGCAATGATAAACAATGTGAAGAAATTTGGTACATATATAGTGGTTGCTCCAAAGGTAGCAATGCCACACTCAAGACCCGAAGATGGTGTTAATAAAAATTGTCTTGCTCTTCTAAAAATAAATGAAGGAGTATTTTTTGGAGATGAAACAGATGAAGATGAAAAAGTATATTTTATATTTGTTCTTGGAGCAGTTGACAATGGATCACATATAGAAACTTTGACACAGCTTATGGATATAATAGATGATGAAGATAAAATAGATGCTATGGTAAAAGCTGAATCAATAAATGAAATTATGGAGTTAATTTAATTAAAATAAAATAATATAACAGAATTTTTTAAGGAGGAAATCAAATGATAAAAATTTTAACAGTATGTGGAAATGGAATAGGAAGTAGCTTAATGTGTGCTATGAAAATTGAAGAAATTTGTAAAGAAGAGGGAATTCAAGCTGAAGTAGCTTCTTCAGATTTTAACTCTGTAGCAGGAAAAGGAGCAGATCTTATTGTTACAGTAAAACAACTTGCAGATCAATTAAAAGATTATAATGTTGCTGAAATAAGAAGCTACACTAATAAAAAGAAAATAAAAGAAGATGTACTAGACAGAATTAAAGAGTTAGTAAAATAAAATTAAATTAAAAAAATTGTTTTAACTTTAAGGAGGAGAAAATTATGAACTTTTTAAAAATAATTGCTAATGATATTTTAACAAGCCCTGCTTTCTTAATGGGACTTATATCACTTTTTGGACTTTTAGCTCTGAAAAAACCTTTTAACAAACTTATAACAGGAACATTAAAACCTATTTTAGGTTATATAATGTTAGGGGCTGGAGCAAGTTTTATCGTATCAAACCTTGATCCACTTGGAAAAATGATTGAAAATGGATTTGGAATAACTGGAGTTGTGCCAAATAACGAAGCTATAACTTCAATAGCTCAAAATCTTTTAGGTAAAGAAACAATGTTTATTCTTGTAACAGGACTTGTAATTAATATAATAATTGCAAGAGTAACTAAATTTAAATATATCTTTTTAACAGGACACCATAGCTTCTTTATGGCTTGTATGTTCTCAGCAGTTTTATCTACTTCTGGATTAAAAGGTGGAATGTTAATACTTGTAGGAGGATTCTTACTTGGAGCATGGTCAGCAATATCTCCTAGTATCGGTCAAAAATATACAGATTTAGTAACAGATGATGATGGAATTGCTATGGGACACTTTGGTTCTTTAGGATATTATCTATCAGCTTTCATTGGATCAAAAGTTGGAAATAAAGAAGACAGTACAGAAGATATTGTTATTCCTGAAAAAGTAAACTTCTTAAGAGACAGTACAATTTCTACAGCAATAACTATGATTGTATTCTATATGATAGCAGCACTTGCAGCAGGTCCTGAATATGTTCAAACTAACTTATCAAATGGAACTAACTATATTGTTTTTGCACTTACATCAGCTTTAAGTTTCGCTGTTGGAGTTACAATAGTTTACAATGGTGTTAGAATGATTCTTTCAGAACTTATTCCTGCATTCCAAGGTGTTTCTCAAAAACTTATTCCTAATGCAATCCCTGCAGTTGACTGTGCAGTATTCTTTACATATGCACCAAATGCAGTACTTATCGGATTTATTTCTT
This sequence comes from Fusobacterium perfoetens, assembly GCF_021531595.1. Lineage (NCBI taxonomy): Bacteria > Fusobacteriati > Fusobacteriota > Fusobacteriia > Fusobacteriales > Fusobacteriaceae > Fusobacterium > Fusobacterium perfoetens. The sequence goes on along the minus strand of NZ_JADYUD010000003.1, from coordinate 17,984 downwards.
CATTCATTGGTGGAGTAATAGGAATGGTAATTCTTGGAGCAGCTGGAGCAGTTTTAATTATTCCTGGACTTGTACCTCACTTCTTCTGTGGAGCAACAGCAGGAATTTATGGAAATGCTACAGGAGGAAAAAGAGGAGCTATAATAGGAGCATTTATAAATGGACTTTTACTTGCTTTCCTTCCAGCAGCACTTCTTCCAGTACTTGGAAGTATTGGATTCCAAAATACAACATTTGGAGATTTTGACTTCGCAGTTCTTGGAATATTAATAGGTAAAACAGTTGAAAATATTGGAGAAATAGGAATATATGCAATAATTGCAGTCCTTCTTGTAGTTTTAATTGTTCCTAACTTTATAAAAACAAAATCTCATGTTATAAATGCTAAGGATGAATATTAATTTCTGAATTAACAGAAAGGATAAATTATGAAAAAAATACTTTGTGTAGGGCATTCGGCATATGATATAACTTATCTTTTACCTAATTTCCCTATAGAAAATAGAAAATATAAAGCTGAAGATAGAATAATGGTAAGTGGCGGTCCTGCTGGGAACGCTTCTTACCTGTTAGGAAAATATGGAGAACAAGTTTCATATATTACAACTCTTGGAAATGATGTCTATGGTCGTGAAATTTTACATGACCTTAATGAAATAGGAGTAGACACTAAAAATATAGTTATAAGAGATGAATTTGTAACTCCATGCAGCATTATAATTGCAAATGGAAGCAATGGTTCAAGAACAATTATAAACTATAGAGAAGAAAGAAAAGTTGACGGAGTAGAATTTCAATATGAAAATAAACCTGAGATAATTCTTTTTGATGGGCATGAATTAGAACTTGCAATGCAAGCTGTTGAAAGATTCCCTGAAGCAATAAAAGTTCTTGATGCAGGAACATATAAAGAGGGAACAAGGGTTCTTGGGGCAATTGTTGATTACCTTGTATGTTCTGAAGATTTTGCAAGAGATTATTGTGGCTTAGAAAAAATAGAAGAAAAAGATTTTGAATATGTTCTAAAGAAATTAAAAGAACTTAATAAAAACACAGTAATAGTTACACTGGGTGAAAGAGGCTCTATAATGGAAAAAGATGGAAAAGTAGAAAGATTCAAAGCTTTTAAAGCAAAAGCTGTGGATACTACTGGAGCTGGAGATATATTCCATGGAGCGTTTGTATATGGATTAAGTAATAATTTTTCTATTGAAAAAAATATAGAATTTGCTTCTGCTTGCGCTTCTCTTTCTGTAGAAAAACTTGGAGGAAGAAATTCAATCCCTGAAATTAAAGATGTTTTAGAAAGAATAAAAAGAGGTTAATAAAGATGAGAAAATATGATTTTAAAGAATTAGGTCTGGAAAATACTAGAGAAATGTTTAAAAGAGCAAATGAAAGTGGATATTCAGTTCCAGCATTTAACTTTTGTAATATGGAACAACTTCAAGCAATCCTTGCAGCTTGTGTAGAAGCAGAAAGTGATGTAATTCTTCAAATTTCAGCAAGTGCAAGAAAATATATAGGAAAAGAAACACTTCCTTTAATGATTAAAGGAGCTATAAACGAAATAAGAGAACAAGGATCAAAAATATCAGTAGCTCTTAACCTTGATCACGGAAAAGAAATTGACATGATAAAAGATTGTCTTGATTATGGATTCTCTTCAGTTATGATAGATGCTTCAAAATATGACTTTGAAAAAAATATAGAAATTACAAAATCAGTAGTAGAAATGGCAAAAGAATATGGAGCTTCTGTTGAAGGAGAAATTGGAGTAATCAGTGGAACAGAGGATGAACATACTTCAGATGACAGTCTTTTCACAAAACCTCATGAAGCAGTTGAATTTATAGAAAGAACAGGAGTAGATTCTTTAGCAATAGCAATAGGAACAGCTCATGGAGCTCATAAATTTAAACCAGGAGAAGATCCTAAATTAAGACTTGATATCCTAGAAGCTATAAAAGAAAAAATAGGAAACTTCCCAATAGTACTTCACGGATCTTCATCAGTTCCTCAAGACTATGTAAAAAGATTCAGAGAATTTGGAGGAGAAATAAAAGATGCTATAGGAATTCCTGATGAAGAATTAAGAAAAGCTTCAAAATCAACTGTTACAAAAATAAATGTAGACACAGATGGAAGACTTGTTTTTGTAAGTAGCATGAGAAAAACTCTTGCTGAGAATCCAAAAGAAATGGATTTGAAAAAAATTCTTGAATATCCTAGAGAAGAAATGAAAGAATTTTATAAGAAAAAAATAAATTCTGTTTTTAAAACAAAGTAATAATTGTATAGAATTTATTATACTACCAAAAAGGATTAATTTCTGTAAAATGCAGAAATTAATCCTTTTGTCATTATACTTATTTTTTTCTTCCATCTCTTGTAATAGTTACAATCTGCCAAGGAATAAATTTTCCACTGGCTTTTAATGCTTCTGTACAAGCTCTTTCAATACCATTACAGCAAGGTACTTCCATTTTTACAACAGTTAAAGATTTTATATCATTTAATCTTAAAATTTCTGTTAATTTTTCTGTGTAGTCAACAGAATCTAATTTTGGGCATCCTATAAGAGTTATGTGATTTTTTATAAACTCATTATGGAAATTTCCATAGGCAAAGGCTGTGCAATCAGCAGCTATTAAAAGATTAGCTCCTTGAAAAAATTCAGCATTAACTGGAACTAGTTTTATTTGAACAGGCCATTGACTAAGTTTACTTTTTAAAAAATTACTTGTATAAAATTCATCTTGTATATTATCTTCAGAATTATTTTTAAAAACTTCAATTTTATGTCCCATACAAGAAGGTTTTAAGTTACTGTTAGATTTAGCCATAACAGCTTTTTCATCATATGGAAGTGCTTCTCTCTCTTCAAAAGTTATTGCTCCAGTATGACAGCTTGGAAGACAATCTCCAAGTCCATCACAATAATCATCTCTTAAAAGTTTAGCTTTTCCATTAATAATTTCTATTGCTCCTTCATGGCAAGCTTTTACACAAGCTCCACAGCCATCACATTTTTTTTCATCTATTTTTATAATTTTTCTTATCATAATATTCCTCCTTGAACTTTAATTTAAGAATATTATAAATAAAAAAGAAATAAAAATATGTTGCAGATGCAACACACTATTTTATTAAAGTAAAATGATTTTTTTTGTAATCAATCAATCTATCTTTTTTCATAGAACTAAGTTCACGGGATAAAGCACTTCTTTCAACAAAAAGATAATCTGCTAATTCCTGTCTATCAAATTTTATTAAAAAAGAATTTGTTTTATTTTTTTGAGCTTCTGTTGAAAGATAGGAGATTATTTTTTCTCTTATAGATTTCTTACTAATATGTTCCAGTTTTTCTGTAAATAATATATTCTTTTTTAATGAAATTTTAAAAATATTAGATAAAAATTTTGTAATTTCTTCAGAATTTTTTTTATTTTCTATAGAGAAATTTTTTAAATCTAAAAATAAAATTCTGCAATCTTGTGAAGCCTCTACCATTATATTTGATGAAGCTTTAGAAAGAGCAAAAACTTCACCAAAAATTTCTCCCTCTCTAAATTTATTTAGAATATTTCTATTTCCCCAAAAGTCTTCTTTTATAATATTTATTTCTCCAAATATAATTATTCCTATTTTATCTATCTTTTTTTCTATTTCAAAGATAAAATCATTTTTTTTAAATGATTCTTCATAATATTTAAAAAATTTTAATACAGAAATGATTTCCTCATCTTTTAAATTAAAAAAGATAGGTAATTTTTTTAAAAATTCTAATTTTTCCATGAAATCCTCCTGATTTTTAAATAAATTATATCATATTTATCTGTTGCATGTGCAACATAAAAATACAATAAAATAAGTTACAATACAAACACAAAATCACAACAGAAGGAGGTTGTATAGATAAATATTTTTATATATTTATCATACAAGAAAAAATATGGAAAATAAAATGTTTTGTTATCAATGTCAAGAAACAGCAGGCTGTACAGGGTGCAAAATGATAGGAGTGTGTGGAAAAACTTCAGAAATTGCTTATTTACAAGATCTTTTAATATATATAACAAAAGGAATATCTGAAATAGCTTCAAAGTTAAGGAGAGAAAATAAAGAGGTTTCTAAAAAAATTGATACTTTAGTAATAGAAAATCTTTTTACTACAATAACAAATGTAAATTTTTACGAGGAAGATTTAAAAAATAAAATAGAAAAATCTTTAATAATAAAAGAGAAACTTCTATTAAAATTATCAGATAAAAAAGAGTTGTCTGAAGCAGCTTTAATTTTTATTAAGAAAGATGATTATTTGAAAAAAATTAGTGAAGTAAGTATTTTATCAGAAAAAGATGAAGATAAAAGAAGCTTGAAAGAAATGATAACTTATGGTTTAAAAGGATTAGCTGCTTATGTTAAACATGCTGAAGTTTTAGAAGAAATAAATGAAGATATTAATATTTTTATAGAATATTCTTTGGCAAAAACTTTGGATAAAAATATTTCTGCAGAAGAACTAACAGCTTTAGTATTGGAAACAGGAAAATACGGGGTAATGGGAATGGAATTGCTAGATAAAGCCAATACTAAGAATTATGGAAATCCTGAAGTTACTAAAGTTAATATTGGTGTTGGTAAAAATCCAGGAATTCTTATTTCAGGACATGATTTAAAAGATTTGGAAATGTTATTAGAGCAAACTCAGGAAACAGGCATTGATGTATATACTCACTCTGAAATGCTTCCTGCTCATTACTATCCTAAATTTAAAAAATATAAAAATTTTGTTGGAAATTATGGAAATGCTTGGTGGAAACAACAGGAAGAGTTTGAAAGTTTCAATGGACCTATTTTAATGACAACAAATTGTATAGTTCCTCCAAAGGAGTCATATAAAAACAGAATTTTTACAACAGGACTTGTTGCATTTGAAGGCTGCAGACATATAAGTGGAAAAGAAAAAGACTTTTCTGAGATTATTAATTTAGCAAAAAAATGCCTGCCTCCAAAAGAAATTGAGACAGGAGAAATAGTAGGAGGTTTTGCTCACAATCAAGTTTTTCAGTTAGCAGATAAAATAGTAGAAGCTGTAAAAAATGGAGATATAAAGAAATTTGTTGTAATGGGAGGCTGTGACGGAAGAAGTTTAAAAAGAGAATACTATACAGAGTTTGCAAAGAATCTTCCAAAAGATACTATTATTCTTACAGCAGGCTGTGCAAAATATAGATATAATAAGTTAGAGCTTGGAGAAATAAATGGTATCCCAAGAGTACTGGATGCAGGACAATGCAATGATTCTTATTCCTTAGCACTAATAGCTTTAAAATTAAAAGAAGCATTTAATTTAGATGATATTAATAAGCTTCCTATTATTTATAATATAGCTTGGTATGAACAAAAAGCAGTAATTGTACTTTTAAGTTTACTTTATTTAGGAGTAAAAAATATTCATTTAGGACCTACTTTACCAGCTTTTTTATCTCCAAACATAGTGAAAATTTTAATGAAAAATTTTGGAATTAGTGGAATAGGAAATGTCCAAGAAGATATAGAAAAATTTTTTGTATCATAGAAAATTATATTATTTTTAACAAAAAATTTTAAAAGGAGCTGTTGCAAATCTACGAAAATAAAATTTTATTTTTATAAATTAGAAAATGCAACAGCTCTAATTATTCTGATTTTAAATAATCTTTGCAGACATTAATAAAAAATTTCATATTTTCATCAAGAGCTACATTTTTTAATTTTATCCAACCAATATCTATTTTAGGGATATTTTCTGATATAGGAATAGTAACTATACTGTCATTTCCTATTTCTTTTACAATATTTCCTGTTCCGATATTATAAGCATCTGTGTGCTGTATGATATTATAAATAGTTCCTCTGTCAGTAACTTTTATTAATTTAGTATAACTTTTAAGGTTTAAAAGTTCTTCATAAAAGTTTACAGCATTTACTTCTTGTTCAAAAAATACTGCTGGATAATTTTTTAAATCTTCCATAGTAACACTTTTATATTTTGTAAGAGGATGATCTTTCCTTACAAAAACATGAGGATTAAATTTTTTTAATGAGAAAAATTCTATATTTTTTGCATTGAGATAATTTTTTGTAAAAGGCTGTGCTTCCTCAGAAATAAAAAGTATTCCTAAACTGCTTTTCTGTGTCCTTACATCTTCTATTACTTCATGTGTTTTTTCCTCTCTTAAAATAAATTCAAAGTTATTACTCATTTTATTTTGTATAAAATTAATAAAGCCTGCAACAACAAAAGAGTAATGCTGTGTAGAAACTGAAAATTTTTGATAATTAGAATTTAATTTTTTTATAAATCTGTTTTCAATAATATTGAATTGTTCTGTAAGGCTTTTTGCATACCATAGAAGTTCTATTCCTTCTGGTGTAAATGTAATACTTTTACTTTTAGTATTTCTGTAAAACAGGGTTGTATTTAACTCATTTTCAAGTTCTTTAATAGCTTTTGTAATGTTTGGCTGTGTTACATAAAGGGATTGAGCAGCTTTATTTAAAGAACCGCATTTTGAAATTTCAAGAAGATATGTCAGTTGTTTAATGGTCATATTTTAAAAATCTCCTTTTACTGTTTACTTATAATTTTTTTTTATAAATTGTCTTATATTGAAATTCCTTGAAAATAAATATGCATTAAAAAATAATAGTTTTATAATTTTGTTCTTTTTTAAATTTTACATATTTTTTGTATTTTTTACAATAGATAGCACACAAGTAGCACTCTTTTTTAGCTTAATGTACTCATAGCTTTTTGAAGCTCTATTTCATTTTTATGTGTATAAACTTTAGCTGTCATTCCATTGTAATCAGTGTGCCCCATAATTTTTGCAATACTTATAGGATTTGCTCCAGCATTACTTAATAGAGTAGCTGTTGTATGTCTACACTCATGAGGAGTATGTGGCTGTATTCCAATATTTTTTAAAGTAGCTTTAAAATTATATTTATAAGAAATATAACTGTAATTCACTCCTTTTGAATTTGTTATTAAATATTTTTGATTGTACATTCTTTTAATAATTATAGGGAATATTTTATTATTTATTGGGATATATCTTATCCCTGCACTTGTCTTACTTTCTGAAATAAATATTGTTTTGTTTTCAAGATTTATATTTTCTAGTTTTAAATTTAACATTTCTCCTACTCTCATACCTGTATAAATAAGAATAAGAATAGTATCTACAAAAGGCTTATCTAAATTATTCCATAAAATTTGTATTTCTTCTTCTGTAAATTCTTTTTTCTCATATACTTTTTTATATTTTCCTATTTCTATATATTTAATAGGATTTTTTTCAATAAAATCATTTTTTACGGCATAATTAAAAATCATACTTAATAATGCTTTTATGTGATTTAATATACTTGAAGAAGCATTTATACTATTAAAAAAATTTTGTAATTGTTGTAGTGTAATTTCAGATATATATTTATCATCTAATTTAGAAACATAAACATTATACCTTGATTGCATATTTAGTTTACTTCTAGGAGATATTTTTTCATAATGTGTTTTGCTCCACATTTCATAAACATCTTTTAATTTTAGCTTTGCATTAGGATTGTATATATATTTTCCTAATGCTTCCATTGCTTCCTGTTTACTTTCATAATATCCTATTGTTATTCTTTTTTGCTTTCCTTCTTCCCATCTTATAGTCTTAACAGCTCTCCATTTTTTTCTTCTTTTACCTGACATTTTATATACAGTGCCAAAGCCGTTTGGATTTTTCATTCTTACCTCCTGTAAAATCTAATGAAAAAATAAAGGTGCATTTCTACACCTTATCTAGTCCTAAATATTCTTTAAAAATTTTCTCCGGCACAAATGCTTCAGGATATTTTAATTTGTATTTCTTTTTAATGTCTTTAATTATGCCATAAGATTTATTTAAAGAATACCCAGAAATCTCCATGACCTCTTTGACTCGTAACATCTTATCATTCATATATTACCTCACTTTTTTATTTTTTCAAAGTCCAATCTTTATTAATTCTTTCCATATTTTTCTGCCATTTTTCAAAATACTTATCTAAAATATCCTGCTTAGAAAATTTTCTCCAATTACACAACATTTTATAATCTTCTAAAATATCATCTCTAAATTGTTCATGGTATAAATCTTTTTTGAAAAAATAAACTATTATTTTTCTAGCTTCTAGTTCTGTTTCGTACACTGTTTTTATTTTAGGCTCTACCCAATCATCAAAAGATTTTTTAAAAGGTATTTTATAAAATTCTTCATAATTTGTTAATTGTAGAATAAAGAATAAAATATCTGTAATTTCTTCGTGTTCCTTATCTCTACTATATTCTTTCTGCTTCCAAGTTTTAAAATTTAATTCGCTTGGTAATTCTTTTAGCCATTCCTGTAATTCATCATCAAGTGATAAAATTATATCAATTTCATTTCTTTGTCTAGGTGTAAATCCATTTTCTCTTGTTTTAGTTGTATTTTCATCTAATATTCTTTGTAATTCTAATAATTCTTCAAAAGTTTCAGGTTTTTTAATCTGCATTTATTTCACCTCTTTATAAAATTTTAAACTTTCTTTAGTAATATTTAATATTGCTTCCTGTTCTTCAATTCTATAATCTTTTATAATAGCCAATATTTCTTTAGACTTACTAAAAACATCATCTAATTCTTTTGAATGTTTTTTAATATCTTTTATTTCAGAAATATCCACTTCTCCCATTAATGTATATATAGGAACTTCTAATACTTTACATAAAAGTTCAACAGTTGCAACAGACGGTTTAGTTACACCATTTTCATATCTAAGTATACTCTGTCTTTCTTTTCCGATTAGTTTAGCAAGTTCAGGTTGAGATAATTTTCTTTTCTTTCTTATTAGTTTTAGAGCGTCTTTAAACTCCATTTAATTTTCCTCCCAATAAGCTATATCTTCTATTCTTTTATAAACACTTGCTTTGTTTCCACAATCTGCACATTGTAATTGTTCCTTAAAAATAGAATTAGTCTTTTTAATTTCCTCTCTAATTCCTTTTTTATTAAATTTAACAAAGCTTTCTTCAGCTTCAATTTTTGTTAAAATAAAACTTTCACTATCACATCTTTTACATTTCCAAGCCATTTATTCCACCTCTAAAAAAACATTTTTATAAATTTTTTTATTTTTGATTCTATAAATATAATAAAGTTTTCAATTTTATTTGATGTAACTGCAAAGATACATTCTAAAAAACTAAAAAGTATATACAACATAAAAAATTCTGAAGATAATAAAACTGCTATTATCGCAGAATATAATTCTATTTTAGCTCTTAAATTATGAGTATATTCATGGTAAAATGCTATTATTAAGACACATCTAGAAGCTATACAAAAGAATATTATTAACCAAAATATCACTTCATTAATATTCATTATTTATCTTCCTCCCACTCTGCTATATCTTCTAAATTTCCTTCATTACCACAATGTTCGCAAAGTATTTCTTTTATTTTTGCATTCTTTAAATCTATTTTTCTGTAATCTTCATAATCAAATATTTTTTTATTTTTATCTAAAAATACTTCATACAATACTGGAGTTACTGCTAAAACAGTAACTTCTTTACCACATTCTTTACATTTCCACATTTATTTCTCCTTTTTTCTTTTTTTCCAATGCTAACATACGACAAAGTTTATTAAATGTTTTGCTTTTATAATATCTCTCTTTACATTTATTTCCTGCCCTTTCTTTTAAAAATCTTATGTCTACTTTTCTTCTTTTTTCAGATTTTTTATAGACTATAAAGCTAGGTACTTTAAGTATTCCAAGTATCTTAGCTGTAGTATCGTTAAACAAAACCTTAAATATTATTTCTTTATTTTTTATATTACGACTATAAAATATATTTCTATCTATTATCCAACAATATATAACTTTAGTTTTAGTATGATGTTTTGGTCTTCTTCTTTTATTCCATGCTCTCATCTTCCACCTCTTCATAAGTTTTTTCAAAAATATCAGGTTTACAAGGATAAAACTCTCCATTAATTCCTTTTATAATATAATCTCCAACCTCTGCTCTCATAGTTCCTTCAAGTGTTTCTATTAATACAGCAGGTCTGCCATACATAGAATAGTCAACTCTCATTGTTTCATTTTCCATAAAGTTAAATATTTCTTCAATTCTTTCAGGTGTATCTATAAATTCTATTGCTTCAATTTCTACTGGTTTTTTCCTATATTTTTTAATCACTTAAACCACCTCTAATATTTTCTAATAATTCAGGATTTTCATAAATATTTCCTATTATTTCAAGTCTTGACTTAAATGCAAATGAAATATTTACATTTTCATATTTGTTAGATAATAACCAAGAATCATTATATTCAACTTCATAAAAAAAAGACTTTTTGATAAATGTATATTTAATAATATCTCCATTATAAATATATTTTCCATTTTTATCTTTAAACCCAGAACATTCTAAAATAATATATCTACCTTCATCATCTATAAAATCCCATTCACTATTAAAAGAGTGATAATTTGTAAACATCAATAATCTTCCGTTAGGCATAACGAAAACATTTTCAATAAACTGTTTTTCTTTTTTATCCCAAACTCTATATTTCATCTAAATAACCTCTTTATCCTTTCCCACAGGCTCAATCTTCCAACTAAGAAAGAGCCTTGTTTTTTAATTTTTATTTTCATACATTTTCTCCTAAGCTAAAACTACATAATAAAATCTTTTAGTCTTTTTTTGTGTTTTATTATGTTCATCAGCTATTTTCATTGCTTCTTCTTTAATTAAATTTCTTAAAATAATAATATCATCACAAATTATGTTATATAGGAATGGCATATAATCACCTCTCTATGATATAATTAAGGTGCTTACGGTCGGCAAACTATAAGCACCTTGAGATAGTATTTATTACCAGTAAATGCTATCTCTTTTCATTTAACATTCTTGCAAAATCTTTACCTGCTTTAAACTTAACAAATTTTTTAGGTTTTAATTTAATAATTTCTCCTGTTCTTGGATTTCTTCCTTCTTTTCTGTTAGAAGTTTTTATAGAAAAAATACCAAAGTCTCTAAAAAATAAAGTATTTCCTTTTGCTACTTGTTCTTTTACAGTTTGTATAAAAGCTTCTGTTGCTCTTTCAGCTTCTGTAAGTGTTGTAAGTCCTGAGTTTTTAAATAATTCCTTTGCAAATTCTTTTTTTGTCATTTTCTAATCTCCTTTTTATTTTTATTTTCAAGTTCTATACGGAACTTTTTTAACTTTTTACCAAATATTCCACGATGTATTGTAACTGTTATATATTTTTTCATAGGCTATCACTTATAATTTTAGTTTTGTTTTTACTTCTATTAATTGACTATTTGTAAGTTGTATTAAACCTGTTACATCATATGCTTTTAATATTTTTTCCATATTATCAGGGTCAGTAACTCTATTTATGATAGAAGCTATTATTTTACTTCTGTCTTCTTCACTTAAATTTAGCTGTTTTTTACCTGTTTTATCATAAACAAATACAACTTTATTTCTACTATCAGATATTGTTAATTTTGTAATAACTTTATCTACAATTTCAATATCTTTAACTATAAACTTCTCATATACTGTTTTTTTACCGTTTCTATCTTTTAGATAACTTGTATCACTTATCCATATAAAAGGTGCTGTATAAAGTTCTCTCCCTATTCCTACATTAAATCCTGCTCTTTTAAAACTATCAGAAGCAAGTCCTTTTTCTTTTTCTGTAAAACTTTCAGTACCTGTATCTTCTTTAGAAATCCACTGTTTATTTTCCTTGTCCCAGATAAGAATTGTACAGTTAGCATTATCTCTTGAATGTATTCTCTGCCAACCAAATATTCCAAAGGTTTCATCTAAGATGTCCATATCCACTCTTGCGTCCTTATAAAGTAAAAGTGAAAATCCTTTGTCTGATACTGTTTGAACTCTGCAATCAATTTCATTTGCTTTTAAGTCTCTAATCTTCATTTTCATCTCCTCTTATTTCTTTTATCATTTCTTCAAGTTTTTTAATTCTTTCTTCAAGTGATTTATCTGCAAATTCATAAGCTACTGGATATTGCTCTTTAAATCCCCTTTTTTTCATTTCAACTATCATATCAGCTATTGCTAACATTTCTTTACTTACTTGTCGTATATCCATTTATAATCTCCATAAATAGTTTTAAATCTTCTTCTGTATCATTAATTTCTGTTTTAAAACTTTCTTCATAATCTAAATCAGACATCGTTTTCCATTGGTCATATTCATATCCCATAGTCAACTCCTTTTATTCTGTTAAATTTTCTAATTCTTTTATTTTTTTACTGTAATATTTAATATCAATTTTATATAACATATTCTTTGTTTTATTATATTTTATTAAAGAATCTTTAAGTTTTCTTTTGTATACCATTAAATAGCTATTATAAACACACATAAATCTATCTACATTTCTAAAATATGAGTCTATATATAGATTATTAACAAAATTTTTTTCGCAATCTTTCATCACACATTGATGACATACTATTAATTTACGATACACAAAAATATCTTCATCTAATTCTTTGCCACACATAGCACATTTCATAGTCAACTCCTTTAAGCATTCCTATATAGTTGCTTATCCCAATAGACTTTATTCTTATATGCAAGTTCTCTTTTTTCTTCCTCTGCTCTTTCTCTTAATATTTCTTCTATATTGTCTATACCTTCATCATCGTAGATTAGATGTGTAAGTGCTTCTTCTAGTGTAAATCCGTCTCCATAGAACATATTGTCTTGCAAGTCTTCTTCCATTACATAAGCTTGGAAAACATCGTCGGAATATCTTATTTCTATGCCTTGTTCTATATTATATTTTTCTAATTTTTTAGCAGCTTTAATAAGCATTTCTTCACTTGTCATTTTTTCTCCTTATGCTACATTTTTTATTTTTACTAAAAGATTTTTTAAAGCTTCTTCTTTTGTTTCTCCTTCTCCTGTTAAATCTTTATAAGGAAATTTAATTCTCCATATATCTTTATTTATCCTAGAAATAACTAAATCTGTATTTAAAAAAGTATAATGTTCTTCTATTACATCAAAAACATATTTTTCAAGTTCTTCAACTGTCATTTATTCCTCCTAAATAAATTCTGCATTGTATATTTCATTTGTAATTCTTGCTACTTCCTTAGCTGTTTCAGATACTCCTTTACCTTTTATAGAAACTGCAAAATCTTTTATTTTATAAGAAATTAAACATTCTCCATTTATATATTTAAAATTCATATACTTTTTCATTATTTATCATCTCCCTTACATTCTTGAAATAGTCCATACATTAAATACATAAATAAACCTATTTGAGACATACATAAAATCCATTCAACCATTTTACAAACCTCCTTGAACCCTTTAATTATTTTGTAGATGTCCTTAATTTTTCAAGAACATCAGCCTAATAATTAATCTTTTTCGTATAAATCTAACCAGATACTATCCTCTCCTTGAGCTAAGAAAAATCTTTTATAATCGTATATTTTAAGACTATGTAAAGAACTTAAAAGTATTTGCTCTAGCTTTGAAATATGTATTTTTCTTTCAATACGACTTGCTTCTTCTCTCGGATATGTTATCTCATTAGACATTGTGAAATAATTTCCATTAACTGCTATTGTAAAATGTTCTAATTTTCCGTCAGCTCTAAATATAGATAATAAGAAAATATTAAAGTTTTTTATAAAATGTTTTTTTACTAAGAATTTTGATAATTTATCGCCTATTTTCATGTTTTTTAACTCCTCCGATTTTATTTATCATATGTAAAACCTCTTTTATATTTTCATAATCTTCTACATCACAAAAATCTTTTAATGCTTCTGCTCTTTCTATAATTTGATTTAAAAATTCTTTCTGTGCTTTTAATTTTATTTTTTCTACTCCTGTCGTGTTCTTCTCCTTTACTAGCAATCATATATTTTTACTTTGTATCCATTCTTTTTATATTCTTTTACTTGTTTATCTAGTTCTGATAAAGAATATTTAATATTAGGTGTTTCTCCATTATCTTCTTCTTTTTCAAAGAATACATATTCTCCATTTACTTTTTCTACTTTCTCAAACCAATTTTTTCCTTTGTAAATACTAACTTCTTTCATTTTCTTGCCTCACTTTTAAATTACTATAAAATCCTTATCAATTTTTTCTGAAAGTACCCATCTATAAAATGTTAAATAACATTCTGTTAATGATTTAGATTGAAATTTGAAATTTTTATCATCTATTACAAACATTTCTATTTCTTTTTTATATTCTGGGAAAACAGGATTTTCATTAAATAATGATGAATAGCTAAAAGTTATCATTTCTTCAATAAATTTAATATCCCAATTACCTAAAAATTTTATTAATGTGTTTATTCTTTTTTCTTTTTCATTTTTATTTATTTTCATTTAACTTTCCTCCTGTTTATCTTTTCTACTCTCCTTTAAGAAATCCAAACATCATTTATAAAATTATTTTCATCCACTTTAAATAAAAATTGTGTACTATCATAATCATTTATATAAGCTGTAAAATCATATCCATTGTTTGAACTTTCACTTACTATAACTTCATTTTTTCCATTTTCTTCAAAGTCTTCAAAAGCACAAATTACATCATTTGCATTAAATTCAAATCCTATTAATTTTTTTAAGTTCTTTAAAACATCTTGTTTTGTCATTTCTATAACCTCCTATAAAAGTTAATAACTTGTTTTCGTTATTATTATATAACTATTTTTAGTTATTTGTCAATAACTTTTTTTTGTTATAAAATAAGGATATAAAATCTTTGCAGGAGGAACAATTATGAAAAGTAGCGAAATCCTTATTAATTATAGAAAAAATAAAGGTTTAACTGTTGCAAAATTTGCTGAAATGTTAGGTGTTTCGCAAGTATTTTTAACTCATCTTGAACACGATAGGAGAAAAATTTCTGAAGAATTATTTAAAAAATTAGAAACTTTTTTACCTGCAAGCGATATAGAAATCTTAAGAGAGACAGAACAGTATAAAGATGTTCCTGAAAAAATAATGGATAAATTAAAAAAATTAGAAAAAGAAAATAAAGTTCTAAAATCAAAACAAGAAAATTTAGATCCTAGAATTTTAAATTTAAATAAAAGAGAAAGATTACAATTTGATGATTTTATGAATGACGCTGTTTTATATTTCCAAGATGAAAAAGTATCAGAAGAAGATAAACAAAAATTATTTGAGTCTTTACAAAATGCATTCTTTAAAATTAAATATGCCAATAAAAGAAAATAATTTATAAGGGTGGGAGCTTATGAATATTCCATTAAGAGTTAGGAATTTAAAAAGAAAGTATGGTACGAATAATCCTTTTAAACTGTGTGAGTATCTTGGCATATTAGTTATTTATTCTGATTTAGGAGATATAAAAGGATATTCTATAAAAAGGCTAAGAAAAAAATTAATTTGTATAAATGAAGAATTAAGTGATTTTGCAAAAATGCTTGTATGTGCTCATGAGCTTGCACATTGTTTATATCATCAACTAGATAGTATAAATTTTTTACTAAATAATACTAAGATTGTAAGAAGAAGTTATTTAGAAAGAGAAGCTAATCAATTTGCTGCAGAATTACTTTATGATGAAATAGCTGAAGATTATGAAGAATGTAAAGATATTGATATAGATTTATTGGAACAAATAAGAGAAATGAAAAAATAAACAGTGAAGTTTATTTACGAGGGGAATTTGTAGGGATATTAAGGAGAGAGGATAAAAATAAGTAATTTTTTAGAATATTTAGATAAAAGAAAATGGAAAATAAATAATAAAAATAAAGCTAAAAAATATTTTATAGAAATACCTAAAATATTTTCATTAACAAAAAACTCTGATGAAACGATTAAAGTTTTAAAAGAAATACTTTTTTTTAAAGAAGTAATGAAAAAGAAATCACTCTTTTTAAAATGGGTAGATTGCATAGAACTAGATTTATGTGCCTCCACTGTTTTAAGTTTAATATTAATGAATATAAATTCTTTAGCAAAAAAGGAGAAAATTGATATTTGCACTCAAGGAGTAATATCAGATACCAATGAAGTAAATATATTATTGCTGAAGAATGGTTTTTTTAAATATCAAGGATATGGAAAGGATGCTCCTGTTTTAGAAGAAGTAGAAAGCATGAATGATAAAATAGAAATATTACAACTTGTAGCTGGTGGACAAACGGATTTAGAATTTAGAGGAATAGAAACAATCTCTAAAGAAATTAAATTTGATTATTTTTTTGATTGTGGAAGTCATATTACTAATTTTTTTGATAATTGCATACAAAAATCAAATTGTTTTTTAAATGATAATGGTAAAAATGCAGTTAATAAATTAGTAGGAGAAATATTAACGAATCTAAAAGAACATTTAGGTAAAAGATTTTCACAATATTTTATAATTGGATTTTTTAAAAAAAATGGAGATGTAGGAGAAGCAAATTTAGCTTTTATAAACTTTGGAGACACATTTTATGAAGGCTTAAAAGAAAATTCAACAGAAGATATGCTTGAATTACTAAACCAATATACACATATATATAAAAGATTAAATGGAGATTTTACAGAAGAATTTACTGAAGAAATGTTTTGGACACAGTTAGCTTTGCAAACTAGTATTAGTAGAAAATATGAAAAAGATAGTTTTGACATAAGAGGAACAGGGACAGTTTCATTAATTGATTCGTTTTTTGATTTAAAAAATAGTAGTAACGATTTTGTTCCTAAGTTTTGTTTAATAAGTGGTAATACCAAAATACAGTTTGATATAAATGATAAAAGCTATTATAATGAAGGTATACTAATATTTAACGAAAATAAAAATATTTTTGAGAAACAAAATAATGATAAAATCATGAATTTATCAGAGTTTTTCCCAGGAGCTATAATATCTTTAGATTTCACATTAAAAAGTTCTTGGATAGAAGAGGAGGAAAAGTGGAAAAGTTAATATACTTAAAAAAATATTTGCCAACATCAAATCATAACTACTTTAACGGAAGACCAGAAGGGAAAGACACAAGAATATCTCTACAATTAGATATTAAAGATGAAAAAAAAGAAAAACTTACATTTTTTGTTAATAAAGGATTAGTAGGAATGAATGTTTCTTTTTTTCTAGGTTTATTTAGTAAAACTATTTTAAAGTGTGGATTGGAAGATTTTAAAAATAGATATATTTTTGAATATGAAGATGAAGATACTAAAAAATTATTTGAAAAAGATATAGAATATGGAATAAAAGCTGCTTTAAGAGAAACAAATCCAGAAAATTTATTAGATAAATTAAGAGGAAATATCAACAATGATAGAAATAACTAATAGCATAGCAACAGTCATTTCTTCGTTAGCAGCTTTAGCCACAATATATTTAGTCATAAAACAATATAAAGATTCAAAGAAATCAGACACAAAGCATTTTTGGTATAGAAATTATATACTTAATAATGATTTAAAAGATTATGAGAAAATATTTTCAGATATTTTAGATATTTATAAAAATAATAATATGTCAGACACAGATAAGTTACTTGTTTTAAAAGAAAAGTTTAATACTTTAAGAGAATTTTTTTATAAAGTTGAATTTTTTGATAACGATTTATATAAGCAATTGAATAATTTTATAAATACCTGTGAAGAAGAATGTATGAGCAATATTAATATGGAATCTGAAAATATATTAGTAATGAAAAGTATATTTTTAAAATCATTGTTTGAATATGAATTAAATGATTATAAAGACTTTAGAATTAAATATCATTAATAAAACAACCCACAAGCCAGTTTAACCACTGGCTTTTTTATTTCTAAGGAAATTATAAATTGATTTTATATAAAAATTTTTTAATTTTTTATATGAAAATAGACAAAAATAAGTAGAAA